>NZ_JBHOFD010000047.1:0-42561 GCF_046543445.1 Paenibacillus nanchangensis | reverse complement strand
TAACAGCGGCAGTCGAAGACATCGTTTATCAAGTCTTGGTCCGCCGCTGCTTTTATTAACTCAACTTTTGCAGCCTGAGATCGGGCAGCGAAGGCTAGATCGGCAGCGCAGGCTGAGATCGGCAGCAGCCTAAGATCGGCAGATACGCCTTGAGATCACTGGGCAAACCGGAGATCTAGTGCTGGAGTTGACATTGAATTAGGGTGAAGCATTTCTTCCCAACCTGAGTCACAATTTCGTTCAGCCGTTCTATGAGTTGTGCCAAGGCAACCGCCCAGTGTAGGGTGTTAACTTCATCGCGCCGTAAATAAAATAGCACGCCGAGCGGTGCGTTCGCCGCGGGCGATGCGGTGTTTTTCTATTTTTTCTAGACGATTACTTCAATGCGGTTAAATCCGCGCCAGGTCTGGAGCTTAGCTGATTTTCGCTCTGCTAAAGTTGAGTTATAATACATAGGAGGGTAATAACCAAATGAGACGTCAAGCAATTGAAGTTGTAATCGATGAACTAACTCATTGTTTAATCCACCGTGAATCTGGAGAAGAAATATTGGTAGATCGATACTTCGGAAAGGGTGAAGGGGAATGACAAATAAAAGCGATCAAATTGTTGATGCTTTTGAAAAGTTGTCAGAAGCGGGCAATGGTGTCCTTGCAGTCCCTCCTAAAAACGAGGACGATCGAATTGAACGCAATCGTCTTATGCAGGAGTATTTACGAAATCGCCATTCAAAAAAGTCGGAGCCGAAGTTATCCAAGTCGGCTTGGTTTTGATAATAACAAGGATGGTAGCAGAACCTGAACAGGAAAATAAACATAATAAACAAACCTTCTCAGAGTTTCCGGGAAGGTTTTTATTGTTGTATGCTCAGCATGGGCGTCCATCTCTAGAGCCGGCAGGAGTCATCAGAAGCCATAGTGCGCAAGCTGTTGCAACAGTTTACGGAAGGGCGGGTTACACGTAAAGAAAGGGGTGGTCCTCTGCCATGGATGGCATGAAGACCGCCCCTTATTTGTGGAAGCCAATCATAGAACTGGAGTAAAATCCAGCGATTATGGATACGATATCGTTGTGTCCCGCGGCCCTGCCAGGTTCGCTGAGAAACTTCACAGGATCTGAGGAAGCTGGTGCCCTTTATAAGGACAGCGCAAGCTTGCTTCCGCAGGATTCCCGTATAATCAGTTCCGGTTCCACAACAAATGAGCTGGTTTCGGACTGGTTATTCATCAGATCATACAGCATCAGCGCGGCGAGCCGGCCGATCCGCTCCTTGTTCTGACGGATGGTCGTCAGGGGCGGTGAGGTATATTTGCAAGCCTCGATATCGTCGCACCCGATCAGCGCGATGTCCTCCGGCACGGATAACGACGCTTCTTTGATAGCGCGGCTTGCCCCAATGGCCAGCTGATCGGAAGCGGCAAAAATGGCCCTTGGAAGGCTGCCGGAAGCGATCATACGCTGCATGGCTTCATAGCCGCTGGCTTCATAGAAGTCATGGCCGTTCACGAACCAGTTTTCGTTAATGGGGAGTCCAAAACCTTCAATCGCATCGCGGTAACCCGATTCACGCATATTGGAGATATCCGACTCCAGGGTGCTGCCGATGTAGCCGAGGTCGCGGTAACCCAGCAGGTAGAAGTGCTCTACCACCTTGGAGGACATTTTGTAGTTGTCGGACATGATATAACCCGAACTTCGGCCCGATAATTTCATATCCACGCCGATACAGGGGATGAGGCTGTTATCCAGCCGGCTGATCGACGGCTCCAGCTCCTGCCCGGAAATCAGCACGCAGCCGTCCACTTGAAAGTGAAGACAGCGGGCAAGATAGTCGTTGTCTCCAACCGACTCAAACTTCTCATTGGAGAAGAACACCAGGTCATATCCCAGCAGCCCCATTTGTTTTTTGAAGGAGTTCAATACTTCTACAAAAAAGGGATGGGTAAAGTCGACGTTCAGCTTCCCGGCAAAAATGACGCCGATCAAGTTGGACTGTTTCGTGGCCGGTGTCTTGGCGGAAGCGGAGGGAGTATAGCCGGTATCCTTCATGATTTGCAGCACGCGGCTTCGGGTCTCTTCCGAAATGTCACTGTAGTTGTTGATGATCTTCGATACTGTCGAAACAGAAACTCCAGCTATTTTCGCAATATCTTTGATGTTTCGCGCCATAATCCGCCCTCCTTTTGAAAAAACAGCTCCAAAACCGACAAAATCAGCGAAAAAGTCGTCTAGCGCTGCTGTTTATAAGGTGATAAATTTAAAATTAGCAAGTTGTCCGCAGGTTTTTATATCCTTTATCGAAACTTGTTTCGTCATTTATTTTATCTGTTTCGTTGTTTTCAGTCAATGACTTGAAACTGTTAAAATGCAGAAAACGCTGTTTTATTAAGGAATTCGGCACTTCCCCTCTCGTTTTTACGAAAATTATTTTACGAAAAAAGTCTTTACAAACGGAAGGAACGGTGTAATAATGGTCTCAACGAAACCGGTTTCTGTTTCAGTTTCGAAAAAAGAAAGCCCTTTTTTCGATCGAAACCCCGTTTTCGAAGAAATGAATTCTACCAATGAATGTAGGGGGTAACAACATGATGAAGAAGCTTTCTGCGGTACTGCTGAGCAGTGTAATGATGCTTGGACTTGCCGCGTGCGGAGGCGGAAATAACAGTGCAAACGGCGGGGAAGCCACCAATGCCGGAGGCAGCGGATTGGGCAGCGCCGGATCGGGAGAGAAAAAAGTAATCAAGATCCTGCACTGGAAACAAGAAAACATCAATAAAGCGATCCAAGAAATCAACAAGAAATTCGAAGAAAAATACCCGGAATATAAAGTGGAATATACAACAACCGGTCCTGACGACGAATTCAAGCAGGCGCAGCGCGCGAGAATTACGGCTGGCGACGTTGACGTGATAGCGGATCTGTCCGGTATGCGTCTGTCCCCGAAAGACTGGACGCCTGGCGCAAAAGTGCCGGACTGGCAGCAGTGGATTGACTCCGGCCTGATGGCGGATCTGTCCGGCCAAGCATTCGTGAAGAACTACAATGCGGGCGACATTGAAAAAGCCGGCACTTATAACGGAAAAGTGTATGCGATTCCGACCGGTAAAGTGGCCATGTCCGGATTTTTCTACAATAAAGAAATTTTCGAGCAAAACGGCCTGACGGTTCCGACAACCTGGACCGAGTTCCTCAAAACGATGGACACGCTGAAAGAAAAAGGCATCGTGCCAATCGTAGTAGCAGGTAAAGACGTATGGCCGCTGAAACTGCCGGTGTTTGGCCTCCAGGCAAAAATCCTGGCTGGCGGCGATCAGCAAAAATGGATCGAAGGCGTATGGAAAGGCACCAACAAATTCAACGATCCTGATGCGGTAGAAGTTCTCGACAAAATGAAGACGCTGCAGGACAACTACATCATCGACGGCTTCATGGGTATCGACTATGCAACGGCTCCTTCGATCTTCGCAACAGGCAAAGCGGCGATGATCGCAGACGGCACATGGGACGCACCGACGATTTCCGCGGCAAATCCGGACCTGAAATACGGCTACTTCCCGATTCCGGCTACCGAAGATGCTGCGAAGAACAAATCGCTTGTCGGTAAATACGATGTTACCTGGTATGTAGCAGAAAAAGGCCCGAACAAAGAAGGCGCCCTGAAATGGCTGGAGTTCTTCTCCGAGCCGGAAAACTACACGGCCTATGTAAAAGCAGCGGGCTTCTTCCCGACACAGGACAACATCACAACGGAAAGCGAATTCATCGACAAAGAGCTGGCTCCTTACATGACGGACGATTTTGAACTGGCATACGAAATTCTGATGATCAACCGTGAGAACGTCGGCGAGCACATTGCTGCCGAAGGCGTACACACCGAATACCTGGCTCCGGGCGGCGAATTCCAGTCTTCGAAGGAACTGGCCGATGTACAGCAGAAAGAATGGGAAGCAGCGGCTCCAAAATAAGCTGCCTAACCAGCCTGATGCACCGTGCAGTGATAGGACTGAACTATTAATGACAGGAAAGAAGAGCTGGCGCGAAGGCGATTTGGAACTGTAGTAGCGAAGCGGTCGCCTCGTCCATAACTGTACTTCTTCCGTTCAGTCGATATAGAAATACACAGAGAAACAGTATAGAGAAGCAACAACATCAAAGGAACAAACCTACTGTACGGATTCGGGGTCTGCCCATGCAGGCCCCGATCATTTTGAATGAGGATTGGCGAGGTGAGAGAGTTGTATCCATTCGGAAAAGGCTTTGCGCGTTATATACCGTTTTTGCTGCTTCTGATTCCTGTTTTACTTTATGTAGTGTTTTATTTTGGGCCGTCTATCATGACGGTCGTGTATTCGTTTACCGATATTACAAACGTTCCAGGCAGTGCCATGAACTTTGTTGGCCTTGACAACTATCGCGATGTATTTTTCTCTGGAAATTCCGCCGAACGCTGGGATTCCATTATCCGGACTTTGTATTTCATGTTCATCGTAACGATCGTACAGAACGGAGTCGCTTTGCTGGTGGCGGTTATTATCAACCAGAAGCTGAAGGGCGATTATTTTTACCGTGCGGTATTTTTTCTGCCGGTCGTGCTCGGGGTTGCCGTTGTGGCGCTTGTCTGGAGCATGATGTTCGATCCGCTCAGCGGACCGGTGAACCAGCTGTATGCGCTGTTTGGATACAAAGACATGTTTTTTGGAAGCTTCACCCACGCATTTGGCTACATTATATTCGTGCAAATCTGGATGTACATGGGTTACTCCATGCTGATCTTCCTGGCTGGTCTCCAATCGGTGCCAAAAGATCTGTATGAAGCGGGTTATATTGACGGCACCACGAAATGGCAGTCGTTCAAAAACATCACGTTCCCGCTCATCGCGCCTTCGTTCACTGTTAACATGCTGCTGTCGATCATCGGGGCCATGTCCACCTTTGATATTATTTTGGCGACCACAGACGGCCGTTTCAACACCAGAACCATGGCATACGACGTCTACAAAGAGACGTTCCGCGGCAGTCTGGAAATGGGCCTGCCTTCGGCTCTGTCCGTCGTACAGTTCCTGATTATCCTTGTTTTTGTAATTGTAGCTGTGAAGCAAATGCGTAAGAGAGAGGTGGAGTATTAATGAAAGAGTCCAAATCCGCCAAAATTCTGTCTTACGTTACCGTAGCCGTACTGCTTGTGCTTTACATCGTACCGCTGCTGTTTGTGTTTAACGTCTCCTTCAAATCGTACACCGAATATTTGCTGAGCCCGATTGATCTCGTTAAAGATATCCAGTGGGCTAACTATAAGGAAGCCTGGGTACAGGGAAACTTCTCCAACTACTTCCTGAACAGCTTGCTGTACACAGGAGTTGCAACGGTGCTTACGCTGATCGTTTCGCTGTTTGGCGCGTTCCCGGTTGCCCGGAATTACGTCAAGTGGAGCGGATTTATTTATCTGTTCTTCCTGATGTCGCAGTTCCTTCCGAACCCGATGGTCGCCCAGTTTAAGCTCATGCTCACCATGAAGCAGGACCTCGGATTTATCGGTTATGACACCAAACTCGGTTACATCCTGCTGAAGACAAGCGGCACCGGCATTGTCTTTATGATGTTCGTCGGCTATATCAAATCCATCAGCCGGGAGCTGGACGAAGCGGCAGGTATGGACGGCTGCGGATACTTCCGTTATCTGATGCAGATTATCATGCCTCTGATGAAGCCGGTAATCGCCACAGGCGTCATTCTTACTGCGATCGGCATCTGGAACGACTTTGTCGGCCCGATCATGTATCTGCCGAGCGCGCAGAACTATCCGATCACCTTCGGTCTGAAAGAATTCCGCGGACAATACGGCAACAACTGGCCGATGCTTGCCTGCGGCATTATGATCGTATCCGCTCCGCTGATCGTACTGTATACCTTTATTCAAAAATACATTGTGGACGGCGCATTGGCGGGTGCGGTTAAAGCGTAAGCCAGGGAGGCTGAGAGCGTCCAAAGGATTGACTACAGAGAGAGTACGGAGAGGATGATGACCATTGGAACACAATCAAGCAAAAGGGTGGAAATTTACAGGGCCGGAAGGGGATTTCCGGCTGGAAAACCCCGACCGCAGCAGCTACCTGTATTTCCCCCTGGTGAATGAAGCCGGCATGATGTCCACGGTAACGCCCAAACTGCATGGCATGGCGACCTCGGGACATAATACGTTTTTGACGCCGCCGCTGTCCGTAGAGGACCTGCACGTCTCCCGCGCTTCACGCAATTTCTGGGTCCGCCTGGAGGATGGAAACGTCTGGTCGGCTGTGGGCGGTTCCGCCAAGCAAAACGCCGCACTGTACGGCGAAGAAGCGGATGTTTCGGCGGTTGAAGCGGGATTTTTATGGCATAAAGCCATTCGTGAGAACACTCAGCTGGGTCTTCGCGCGGAAGTGACCAGCTTTGTCCCCCACAGCGGCGATAAAGTAGAGCTTATGAAAATCGAGCTGACGAATACCGGCACATCCAGCCGGAAGCTGACGGCAACGGCTGCCGTTCCGATTTATGCCCGTTCTGCGGACGATCTGCGGGATCACCGGCATGTGACCTCGCTGCTGAACCGGATTTACACTACCGGCTACGGCGTGGAAGTGCAGCCTGCTCTGTCGTTCGACGAGCGCGGACATAAGGTCAACCACACGTCTTACGGCGTGTTTGGCGCTGGAGGTAACGGGGAGGCACCAGCCGGCTTGTTCCCTGTCCAGGAGGATTTTATCGGCGAAGGCGGCAGTCTGGACTGGCCGGAAGCGGTAGTGCTGAACGCCGCACCCGCGGCAGGCCGGGACGGCGCCATGTACGAAGCAGGTTATGAAGCGCTGGGCGGCATCCGGTTTGCGGACACAGAGCTTGCTCCGCAGGAGAGTGTATCCTATGTCCTGGTTCTCGCTATCGGCGGCGACCGGCTCGATGTGGACGGTCTCATGAACGCTTACGGTTCGGCCGCGAAGTTCGACGCGATGCTGGAACAAAACAAGGCGTTTTGGGCCGAAAAGGTGGGCACTGTATCATTTCATACCGGCGATGAGGATGCGGACCGCTGGATGAAATGGGTGACGCTGCAGCCGATTCTTCGCCGGCTGTACGGCAACTCGTTCCTGCCGTATCATGATTACGGCCGGGGCGGCCGGGGCTGGCGGGATTTATGGCAGGACTGTCTGGCACTGCTCATTATGGAGCCGGAGCAGGTACGCAGCCTGCTGCTGAACAATTATGCCGGCGTGCGGATTGACGGCAGCAACGCGACCATTATCGGCCAGAAGCCGGGCGAGTTCATTGCCGACCGCAACAACATTCCGCGGGTATGGATGGACCACGGCGCTTGGCCGTTCCTGACGACCATGCTATATTTGGATATGAGCGGCGATCTGGATTTCCTGCTGCAGGAGCAAAGCTATTTCCGCGACGTATTTATGAACCGCTGCAAAAAACGGGACCTTACCTGGGAGCCGGCCGCAGGCAGCCGTCTGCTGACAGCGGGAGGCGGCGAATACCGCGGAACGATTTTGGAGCATATTCTGCTGCAAAATCTGGTGCCGTTCTTCAACGTCGGCAAGCATAACAACATCCTGCTGGAAGGCGCCGACTGGAATGACGGACTTGATATGGGTCCCGACCAGGGCGAAAGCGTCGCGTTTACTTCTTTTTATGCCAGCAACCTGATGGATCTTTCCAAGCTGCTGCTGGATTTGAAGGCGCGCAAAGGCCTTACGCACATTGAGCTGGCGGAAGAAATGGCAGTTCTGTTTGATACGCTGACGGATGCCGCGGATTACGAGTCGGTGGAGAGCAAGCACGCTCTGCTGGAGCGCTACTACGCCGCTGCCCCGAACAAGGTGTCCGGTCAGACCATCAAGCTGGATATTGAACAGGCGGCCCGGGACCTGGCAGCAAAAGCCGAATGGATCATTCAGCATATGCGCAAGGCGGAATGGATTGAGGGCAAAGAAGGCGAAGGCTGGTTTAACGGTTACTACAACAATGATGGGGAACGCGTTGAAGGGGAAACGCCGGACGGCGTCCGGATGACGTTAACGGGCCAGGTCTTCCCGCTGATGGGCCATGTTGCCTCCGATGCACAGGTACCAGGCATTATTGCTTCCGTTGAGCGGCATCTGCTTGATCCTAAGATTGGTTACCGGCTCAACTCCAACTTTGGCGGCATTCAGCAAAATCTGGGCCGGGCATTTGGATTTGCTTTTGGCCACAAAGAAAACGGAGCCATGTTCAGCCACATGACGATCATGTACGGCAACGCCCTTTACAAGCGAGGGGCGGTCTCCGAAGGCCGCAAGGTACTGGAGTCGCTGTACCGTCTGAGCGCCGACTTCCCGCAAAGCCGTATTTATCCGGGCATTCCGGAGTACATTAACGAGCGCGGCCGCGGAATGTACACGTACCTGACCGGTTCGGCAAGCTGGCTGCTGCTGACGATGGTGACGGAGGTGTTTGGCGTCAAAGGCAAACTGGGTGACCTGTGCCTGATGCCGAAGCTGACAAAAGACCAGTTCGACAGCGAAGGTTCGGCAGCAATTCACACGCTGTTTGCAGGGCGCAAGCTGGATATCGTCTATTTAAACCGTGAACGTGCAGATTTCGGAGCTTATTCGGTCCGGTCCGTGACGATTAACGGGCAAGAGGCGGCCATTCAGCCTGTGGATGGCGGCGTGCTCGTGTCCCGCGAACTGCTGGAACAGCTGTCCGCCGAGGGCACACATCGAATTGAAGTGGTGCTGAACTAAACGACAGCACCTGACGCGTCCGCTCCGCCTGATGGCGGCGGACGCTTTTTGCTACCTATTACTCCCTATATAGACTGAATTATTGAATGACAGGAAATAAGGAGATGCCGCGGAGGCAATTTGGAGACGGAGGAGCGGCCGCGTTGCCTGGATTTCCGGAGATTTACGATCTATCCAGACTGAATTATTTATTCACAGGATGGTGGGGATGGCACGGAGGTAATTTGGAGATGGAGGAGCGAACGCGTTTGCCTTTATTTTCGGAGTTCTACCGCTAACTGAGGAATACCATTCAAGAACTCCGAAAATAACAGCAACCGGAAGTCCCAAATTGCCGCAGTGACAGCCCCGCTCTACCCGTACATCTTAAGTTCAGTCTATACTGAACACCATTGAACTCCGAAAATAACAGCAACCGAAGTCCAAATTGGCTGCAGTGGCAGCTCTGCCCCGCCTGTCCTTCTTAAGTTCAGTTTAAAGAGGGCAGAATAAGCAGCATCGTAAACCGGCGCAAAAAAGAATGCCGGCTGAACAGAACAGGAAAGGGAGTCGCAGATTATGGGTTACACGCTGTCTAACGGAGTCCTGACGGTCGAAATCAACGATGAAGAAGCGGCCAAGGGCACGCGTTTTGACCGGACGGGATTCATTACGCAGGTCACGCTTCATCCGGGCAATCACACGTTTTGTGTACCGGAAAGCTATACGGAAGGGGAAGGAACCGGAGGGTCCGGTCTGTGCAACGAGTTCGGCATTTCCCGGACAATCGGGTATGACGAAGCCGCGCCTGGCGAGTGGTTTCCCAAACTTGGGGTAGGGCTGCTGCAGCGTAAGGGAGAAGAACCGTATTTTTTTGCCGACCGCTATCCGGAACAACCGTTTCAAGTCCGCGTAAACGTCACGGCTGAAGAAGTGAACTATGAGGCGGAACCGGCGGACTGCCGGGGGTATTCGGCCAGGCTGCAAAAAACGATCCGTCTGTTGGAAAACCGGCTAATCATCAATTATACGCTGACCAATACAGGCGTTAAGCCGATCGAAACGGAAGAGTATGTGCATAACTTTGTCGGGATTAACGGGGCAAAAGTCGGCAAAACATACGAGCTTATGTTTCCCGGGCCAGCAGAGGTGTCTGCGCCCGAGTCTGCTTATACCGAGCAGCTGCTGCAAGCGGAGGATAACCGGATCAGCTGGACGGCCGAGCCGGACCGCCAGTTTTACTGCTTGCTTAAAGGCTGCGATGCGGAGGCGCAAGCTTACCGCTGGAAGCTGGTGCACAAACCAACCGGAGCTTCGGTAAGTGAAAGCGGCAGTTTCCCTGTGGCTAAAGCCGCGCTGTGGGGCGACCGCCATGTCATCTCGCCTGAAATCTTTATCCAGCTGTCTGTCCAGCCGGGGGAAAACGCAAGCTGGTGGCGGGAATACTGCTTTGAAGCATAAGAACGGATAAGACTCTGCCGTGCAATGTGAATAATTATACTTGCTGGTGTGGAGGATTATTGCTATCATAACAAACAAAGCATTTCGCATGAGGGTATTAATGCTTTCCCGTACCACAATCTCATAGGATTGGACTTGATGTCTGCTTGGAGGGGGAACGGGGAGCAATTTGGGGATTTGTGCCGAATGCCGAACTATTTATGAGGGCGAGAAAGGGTGGGGCAGTTTTGAGCAAGAGAGCGTATAACTTTAATGCGGGTCCGGCGGCGCTGCCGCTGACGGTGCTGGAACGGGCGCAGGCCGAGTTTGTTGATTTTCGGGAGACCGGGATGTCGATTATGGAAATGTCCCACCGCGGTGCCGTTTACGAATCCGTACACAATGAAGCGCAAGAGCGGCTGCTGTCGCTGCTTGGCAGTCCGAAAGGGTACAAGGTTCTCTTTATTCAAGGCGGCGCAAGCACCCAATTCGCAATGATTCCGATGAACCTGCTATCGGAAGGCAAGGTCGGCAGCTATGTCATGACGGGAAGCTGGGCGGACAAGGCGATCAAGGAAGCCAAGCTGCTTGGCGGCGCCCACGTGGCCGCCACCTCCGAGCCGAAATCGTTCCGGGCCATTCCGGAGCTGTCGGAGATTCAGCCTGCTGATAATGCCGCTTACCTGCATATTACGACCAATGAAACGATCGAAGGAACGCAATACGCCGAATTTCCGGATGCCGGATCGATCCCGCTGATCGCCGACATGTCCAGCGATATTTTGTGCCGTCCGGTCGACGTAAACCAGTTCGGCATGATCTATGCGGGGGCGCAAAAGAACCTCGGCCCGTCAGGTGTGACCGTAGTCATTGCCAGAGAAGAACTGGTTGCGGAATCGCCGTCCAATATTCCGACGATTTTGCGTTACAGCACGCATTATAAGAATAACTCTCTGTACAATACTCCGCCCTCTTACTCGATTTATATGGTCAACGAAGTGCTGAAATGGATTGAGGAGCAGGGAGGACTTGCCGGAGTTGAAGCCAAAAACCGGGAGAAGGCGGGCCTTCTGTATGACACCATCGACGGCAGCGGCGGGTTCTACCGCGGGGTAGCGGAAACCTCCAGCCGTTCCCTGATGAACGTTACGTTCCGTATGGAATCGGAGGAACTGGAGAAAAGCTTCATCAAGGCGGCCGAGCAGGAAGGCTTCGTGGGCTTGAAAGGCCACCGCAGCGTAGGCGGTCTGCGCGCATCCATTTATAACGCCGTGCCTTATGAAAGCTGTAAGGCGCTGGTCGATTTCATGCAGCATTTCCGGCAGACCCAAGGGTAATTTGCACACATACCGGCCTTCCGCTTGAAGCAGCGGAAGGCTTTTTTCGGCGTGGGGTACAATAATAATCAATACGCACAAGGAGCGAAATTATATTATGGCACTGCATATCGTATTAGTCGAGCCGGAGATTCCGGCAAACACGGGCAATATCGCGCGGACCTGCGCCGCGACAGGAACCCATCTGCATCTGGTCCGGCCTTTAGGCTTCCGGACCGACGACGCTACGCTTAAACGGGCCGGGCTGGATTACTGGCATGCCGTTCAGCTTGAATACCACGATTCGTTTGCCGAAGTCCGGGAGAAATACGCCGGGGGGCGTTTTTTTTATGCGACAACCAAAGCGGATAAACGGTATTGCGATTATACCTTTCAAGACGGCGATTTCCTGGTGTTTGGAAAAGAGACCAAAGGGCTATCCCCCGAAATCCTTGAAGCGGGGAAAGACACCCTCATGCGGATGCCGATGAGTGATAAGGTCCGGTCGTTAAACTTGTCTAATTCAGCAGCAATTATTGTGTATGAAGCGCTCCGGCAGCTCGATTTTCCCGAACTTGTCTAAAAAGAGACAAAAAATCGCAATAAAACAGCAGGTTTCGACAAAAAGGGTATCGAAAAGTAAAGAATATGCCGAAAGATAGAATATAGGGATGAATTCAGATTAACAGGAGAGGTGTCTTATCTTATGAAGCCTGCCGGCGTTGTACGAAAAGTAGATCAACTAGGGAGAATTGTTTTGCCTAAATCCTTACGTAAAAGGTACCAAATGAACGAGGGCGATCCCGTGGAGATTTTGGTTCAAGGAGACCATATCATTTTGGAGCGGTACCGCCCGAAATGCGTGTTCTGCGGCTCAATGGACGGAGTGAGCGAATACAAGGAGCGTTACATCTGCGCACAGTGTCTCGATGAAATGACGCGGCTCCAGCGTCACGCCTGATTCCGGTTTTGCCGCCGGAAGCGGCTCAAAGATCGGCCCCCATGCACCGCCGGAACTCCGGCGGTGTTTTTTTGTGAATTGATAGTTGACACGAAGCGGCATCCGTTTTATTATGAAATCGAAACGATTCGATTAAATCGCTTCCAAAGCAAGTTATTTGCCATATTCGGCCAATGGTAGCGATTACAATCATTAGAAACGATTCGATGGGGACTGTTAGAGACAGAAATAAGAGGGGAAAGGGGGCATCATATGGCTTATCTGTCTATCGAAACCGGATCGCCTACCCTGCGAATGACAACAAGCATCCATGCCATTACGCCCGACAATCCGGCAGAGGCCAATGGGGGTACACTGTACCTGCTGCATGGAGCGGGCGACAATGCCAGCACGTGGCAACGCTTAACCACCATCGAGCTGTACGCCCAAAGATACGGCTGCACGGTCATCATGCCTGAAGCTAACCGGAGCTATTATACCGACATGCGGTACGGTCTCGATTACTTCCGTTACATCACCGAAGAGCTGCCGGCCTTTTGCTCCCGTCAGCTGCGGATGTGCACCGATCCGTCCAAAACTTACGTGGCGGGTTTGTCTATGGGGGGGTACGGAGCGCTGAAGTGTGCGCTTACTTACCCGGAGCGTTACGCGAAAGCTGTTTCATTCTCAGGCGTGACCGATATCCGCCAGCGGCTGAGGGACCCGGACATGCCGGAAGAGATGCACAGCGAGATGAAGGGCGTCTTCGGAGAAAAGCTGGAGGTCACGCTGGATCAAGACCTTTACGCGCTGGCGGGAAAACGCTTAAAAGAAGGCGGGCCGCTCCCGGCCTTACTGTGCATCTGCGGTACAAGCGATCCGTTCATCGGTATGAACCGTGAATTTGCCGATTATATGCAGGGCACGCCGTACGATTTCCGGTTCGTCGAAGGGCCGGGAACCCATGAATGGCTCTTTTGGGAGGAGCATCTGAAGACGGCGTTTACGTTCCTGTACGAAAAGCAGACATAAGTAAAGTGAGGTGAATCCATTGAAAACCGCAGCCTCAAGGCTTAACAAGAAACCGAAAAGCTCCCTTGCACCCGGGTCGCTTTTCACAGAAATATGGAAAAATCGAATGATTTATACGCTGCTGATCCCTGGACTGATCTGGCTGATCCTGTTCGCTTATCTCCCGATGGGCGGCCTCTCGCTGGCTTTCAAGGATTACAAGGCGAATATGGGAATCTGGGGCAGCCCCTGGGTCGGAATGGAGAACTTTTCTTACGTCTTCCGCGACCCGGCTTTCGCCAATGCGGTCTGGCGGACGCTGTACATTAACTTTTTGAAGCTGCTGATCCAGTTCCCGTTCCCGATCTTACTAGCGCTGATGCTGAACGAACTGCGGATGCGCCGGGCATCGAAGCTGCTGCAAACGGTCTTTACGTTCCCGCACTTCCTGTCCTGGATTATCGTATCGGGGATCGTCATCAATGTGCTGTCGTATGACGGGCTGGTCAACAGCACCCTGGCGCTGCTCGGCCTGCCGACGATCAACTTCCTCGGCTCGGAAAGCACCTTTGTGCCGATGCTGCTGCTGACAGATATTTGGAAGTCAACCGGATGGGGCGCCATTATTTATTTGGCGGCAATCTCGGGGATCGACCAGGATCAATACGAATCGGCCCAGATTGACGGCGCTTCCCGGATGCAGCAAATGTTCCGGATTACGCTGCCGAATATTTTGCCGACAGTTACGGTTATGTTCATTTTGTCGGTCGGCGGTCTGATGTCCTCCGGTTTCGACCAGATCTTCAACCTTGCCAATGCGGCGACGCAAAACATATCCGAAGTGCTTGATGTGTACATCTACCGCATTACGTTCCAGTCCTCGACAGACTTCTCGTTCTCGACGGCCGTCAGCTTGTTCCGTTCCTTGGTGAACATGATCCTGCTGCTGGCTGCTGACAGAGCGGCCAAAATGATGGGCGGAGACGGTTTGTTCCGCTAAGAAAGGAGAGAGTTAGGATGCGCAAAAAATCTGGAACCAAATACCGTGTCGGTAAAATGACGGCGCTCGACTTCGTAATCTTCGCCGTGCTGCTGGTGATGGCGCTGCTGATTCTGGTTCCGTTCTGGAACGTAATTATGATCTCCTTTGCGTCCCAGAGGGAATACGCGGAAAATCCGCTGCTGATGTTCCCGAAAGAACCGACACTGGAATCCTATACAGCCTTGTTCCGGGACGGCAGTATCCTGACAGGGTACTGGAATACGCTTAAGCTGCTGATTGTGGGCCTGCCGCTGAGCTTGTTCCTGACGACCAGTATGGCCTACGGCCTCAGCCGGCATAAGTTCCCCGGTAAAAAGCTGATTTTCATGGTCGTGCTGTTCACCATGATCTTTAATGGAGGCATTGTCCCGCTGTACCTGGTCATGAAGTCGCTTCACCTTACCGGTACGCTGTGGTCGGTCATTTTTGCGGGCAGCTTCAGCGCCTTCAATATGATTTTGATGATGAATTACTTCCAGAGTCTCCCTGAGTCGCTGATGGAATCGGCCCGGCTTGACGGGGCGGGCGAGTGGCGGATTCTGTTCACCGTCGTTCTGCCGCTGGCGGCTCCGATTATGGCGACAATCACGTTATTCTACGGTGTCGCTTACTGGAACAGCTGGTATGACGCAATGATTTTCCTGCGAAAAGCGGAACAGCTCCCGCTGCAAAACGTGCTGAGGACCATCATTGTCGAAACCCAAACCAACTCCTCCAACGCGGCCAGCGTGGATGCACTCACCAAGACGACGTTCTCGATGGGCATGAAAATGGCGGCGGTCTTCGTCACCATGGTGCCGATTATGTGTTTCTTCCCGCTGCTGCAAAAGCATTTTGCCAAAGGGGTATTGACAGGGGCTATCAAGACCTGATGATACGCATAGATTTTGTCATAAAAATCTACTAATTCATGGGGGTAAATCATGAAAACGAACAGAAAGCTGACAGTTAAATCGGTGGCTGCGATGCTGATGGCGCTTATGCTGGTGCTGGTCACCGCATGCTCGTCGAACACGAATTCAAGCTCCGGCGGAGAGGGCGGTAACGCCAATGCTAATGCCAATGCCAAAGATGAAAACGGCAACTATAAAGAGAAGCTGAAAATCTCCGTTGCCAGCACCGTCGATCTTAAAGACGGCCAACTTGAAAATGAATTCCACAAGTATTGGACGGACAAATACAATATCGAATGGGATTACAACTTTATCGAGTGGGACTCCTGGGCTGAGAAACTCCGCCTGTGGATTAACTCCGGCGACCTGCCGGACGTAGCGACCTGGCAGTACGTGCACGGCGACGCAATGAATTACATCGATCAAGGCCTGCTCTACAAGCTGCCTGACGACTGGAAAGAACGCTGGCCAAATGTGGCGGCGGCTTACAAGCTGACCGGCCTTGGCGATGAACTGGAGAAGCTGACTGGCGGAACGTACGTCCTGCCTCGTCCGGTTTTCTATGAAAACAAACCTGCTGACCCGCTCCTTAACCAAATTGGCGTAATCGCTCTGCGTAAAGACTGGGCGAAGCAAGTTGGTTTTGAACTGAAGGATGTTTACACCACCAGCGAACTGATGGAATATGCCCGTCTTGTAAAAGAAAAAGACCCGGGTAAAGTGGGCAGCAAGCTGATCCCGATGGCTTACAATGCCGGGGACGCGCTGACAAACATCATTATGGCAAACAGCGAGCATTCCCGTGTGGAATCGGCCTTCTATAAAGGCGATGACGGCAAATACCACTGGGGACCGGCCGATCCTGAAACGCTGACGGGTCTGAAACTGATGCAGCAGTCTTATAAAGAAGGTCTGCTCAACCCCGAGTTCTATACCTGGAAGAGCAGCGAAGCCAGCGACAGCTTCCGCGTAAACGGCGTATCGGCAATTACAAGTCTCGGCGGCCTGGCTTCTTACAGACAAGACGTAGACAAAGCGATGAAAAAGAACCAAGGCGTAAACAGCGACGATCTTGTGCATACGGCAATTGTGCTTGGCGATGACGGCAAATACCGCAACCTGGAGCAAGCCAACTACTGGTCCGCGCTTATTTTCTCGCCGGATATCAGTAAAGAGAAGTTTGAACGGATTATGGATCTGATCGAGGAGTCCACCAGCAAAGAAGGCCAAATCATGCTGAACCTGGGCTTTGAAGGCAAGGACTGGAAATATGACGAAAACAACCAGCTGGTCAGCCTGCTGCCGGAAGGAACTTCGCTGGAAGACAAATATCCGGGCCGGTTTGAAGGACTGTATGTCCTTGGCGACGACTTCAGCTTGGTTAACCCGAACATCAAAAAAGAATACCGTGACCGTGCCGTGAAGCATTATCAAGATAAAGCGAAGCTGAGCAAAGAAGGCGGCGCGATGGCGGAATATGACTGGACCGTGCAGCTGTACGACTCCAGAGCCAAAAACCAGGCGAACTTCGACTACGCAAATGAATACACGAACCTGATCCTGCAAGACGGGGATCTTGAAGCCAACTGGAAAAAATGGGTGGAAAGCAAAATGGCGCTTGTACAGCCGGTGCTTGATGAACTGAACAAGCTGTAAGGCAATTAAACCACCACGTTAAAAAGAAACAGAGAAACCAAAGATACGGGCCGGATCGCTGGTGCCCGAAACGGGAAACCCGGTGTGCGTCAGGAGACGATCCGCACGCAGCCGGGTTTTCCCGTCAAATCGGGGAGCGGGCGATTACCGGCACAATCAGGAGTGGAGGGGATCCGTATGGACAACCGGCAGCTGGCCGACTTGGTCGGACGGATGACGCTGGAAGAAAAAATCGCCCAACTGCTGCAGCTTACCGGAGCGTTTTTTGAAGGCTCCAACGGCGAAGGCGAAATTACGGGCCCGATGGAAGAGCTGGGTGTGACGGAGGAGACCGTACGGGCGAGCGGTTCCGTGCTGGGTCTCGCAGGAGCACAATCCATTATAGATGTACAAACTGCTTATTTAGAAAAAAACCGGCTTGGCATCCCGCTGCTGTTTATGGCGGATGTGGTGCATGGATTCAAGACGATTTTTCCGATTCCGCTGGCCATTGGCTGCTCTTGGGATCTGGAGCTGGCGGAACAAAGCGCGAAAATCGCCGCCAGGGAGTCTGCGGTGTCGGGCATTCATGTCACTTTTGCGCCGATGGTGGACCTTGTGCGTGATCCCCGCTGGGGACGCGTGATGGAGTCCACAGGCGAAGATCCTTACTTGAACAGCTTGTTCGCCAGAGCATTCGTGCGCGGCTATCAAGGTTCCGACCTCAAAGAGGAACGGGAACGGCTGGCCGCCTGTGTTAAGCATTTCGCCGCTTACGGCGCGGCCGAAGGAGGCAGGGATTACAACACCGTCGAGCTGTCCGAGCGGACGCTGCGCGAAACGTACCTGCCGGCTTACAAGGCGGCGCTGGAGGAAGGCTGCGCGATGGTGATGACGTCTTTTAATATTGTGGACGGCATTCCCGCTACCGGCAACGAAAAGCTGCTGCGGGGCATCCTGCGCGGCGAATGGAATTTCGACGGCGTGGTTATTTCCGACTGGGCGTCCGTCCGGGAGATGATTGCCCACGGCGCGGCCGAAGATGACCGGGAAGCGGCCTACCGCGCGATCCGCGCGGGTGTGGACATCGAAATGATGACCCCGTGTTATACCGGCCATCTGGCCGGGCTGGTGGAAGACGGCAGTGTGGCGGAGCAAAGGATTGACGAAGCGGTGCTGCGGATTCTGCAGCTGAAGGAGCGGCTCGGATTGTTTGAGCAGCCGCTGCGGGGGGCCGATCCGGCCCGGGAACGCGAAGTCATCTTCTGCGAAGCGCACCGGCAGAAGGCGTACGAGCTGGCGGCGGCATCCTGCGTGCTGCTGAAAAACGAAGGCGGCACGCTTCCGCTGAAGCAGGACCAGCGGGTTGCGCTGATCGGCCCGTTTGCGGACAGCCACGATCTGCTCGGCTGGTGGGCCTGCGCCGGCGTGAAGGAAGATGCGCCGACGCTTGCGGCCGCGATGCGGGAACGGCTCGGCGGGCGGCTTGCCGTCTGCGGCGGCTTCAGCATCGATACGCTGACGGAAGCCGACAAGCAGGCGGCGCTCAGCGCTGCAGCCGAAGCCGACATCGTCGTCCTCGCGCTGGGCGAGGCGTCGGAGATGAGCGGCGAAGGCGCTTCGCGGACGGATATCCGGCTGCCGCAGGCGCAGCTTGAGCTGGTCCGGCTGATAAAATCGGCCGGCAAGCCGGTTGCCGTCGTGCTGTTCAACGGCCGTCCGCTTGACCTTCATGGCGTCATCGGCGAGGCCGACGCGCTGCTGGAGGCCTGGTTCCCGGGCCATGAAGGCGGCGCGGCGGTGGCGGATCTGCTGACCGGCGCCGTAAACCCGTCGGGGCGGCTGACGATGTCTTTTCCGCACTCTGCCGGTCAAATTCCGGTGTATTACAACGGGTTCAGCACAGGCAGACCGCTGCAGCCCGGCGGCGAGGCGGAACGTTATGTATCCAAATACATCGATGCGCCTAACCAGCCGCTGCTGCCGTTCGGATACGGCCTCTCGTATACGAGCTTCGAGTACGGCGAGCCGGAGCTGTCCTCCGCGGAGATGAGTCCGGACCGTCCGCTGACGGTCCGAATCAGGGTGACTAACACAGGCGAACGGGCAGGCAAGGAGACCGTACAGCTGTATGTCCGCGATTTGTCGGGCGAAGTGGTGCGGCCGCTGCTGGAGCTGAAAGGGTATGTCCGGCTGAACCTTGCCCCTGGTGAAAGCGGGGAAGCCGTGTTCACTGTGACAGAGGAGCAGCTTCGCTACCATCACTCCGATTTGAGTTATATGAGCGATCCGGGGGCATTTGAGCTTCGGATTGGTCCAAACAGCGGTAATACGCAAAAGGCAAGATTTGTGCTCCGGCATTCCTGAATTTCCCGTTTCTGCGGAAGGATGCAGGATGCTAACTAAAGAAAAAGCGCCTGTTCCGTATGCTCATGTATAAGCTCCGGCTAGGCTCATGCACAAGCTTAAGCCCAGTCAACAAGCACAAGCATACAGCGTACGGGGCAGGGGATAACACAGCAGCCCGGCTGCCCAGAAGATACAACCGGCGCGGATCATCCGCGGTCCTGGTTGATTTTCCGGATAGGAGGAATGAAGAACCTTATGACAACTCTTGCGAATACACAATCCAAGCATGAAATTCGGGCCGGCGGACTGGCGTTTGCTTTCTGGAAGAGCGGTGACCTATATCAGGCTTCGGGCGGCACAACGATGCTGAATCAGCTGCTGACGAACCCGCTGGACGGATCGCTGAACAACCTGTATCTCCGCCTGCACGACAAAGCGGGAATCCGGCATTACCCGCTGCTGGGCGCGCGTTCGGACAGCAGCGTCCGATTTGCCGGCGGCCAAGGCGTAATTTGGGAGGGGCAAGCTGAAGGCCTGGCGTACCGGGTGGTATTTGCACCCACAAACCGTGATGTCTGGTTCTGGGATGTTACCGTGCGCGGCACTCATGCCGCCGTGGATATCGTCTATGGCCAGGATGTCGGAATCGCCGATCCCGGCGCGGTGCGGAGCAACGAGGCGTATCTGTCGCAGTACATCGACCACTCGGTGTACGAAGATCCAGCCAAAGGATATGTGGTCTGCTCCCGCCAAAACCAGCCGCAAGCCGGCGCGTTTCCTTATCTTCAGCAGGGCTCGCTGACCCGGGCGGCAGGTTACACCACGGACGGGTTCCAGTTCTTCGGCTTGTCGTACAAGGAAACGGATGTGCCGGCAGCGCTCCTGCAGGAGCATCTCCCAAGTGAAGTGTACCAATACGAATTTGCATATACCGCGCTGCAATCCGAGCGCACGCAGCTGGACGGCGAAGCCCGTTTCATCTTCTACGGCCTGTTCAAGCCGGATCACAGTAAGGCGGTTACTTCTCTGGAGTATGGCGCTGAGGTGGAAGCGGCTTGGGAAGACTATGAGCGTCTTCTGCCGGAACTGGTCCGCCAGGCCGGTGAGCCCGAGACCCGGGTGCGCCGCCGGGCGGAGTTCGGCCGGCCGCTGGTTTCACGGCCGATCAGCGAAGCGGAGCTGGAAGCCCGTTTCCCTGCCGGGCGCAGACACCAGGAGGAACGGGTCGACGGGAAGCTGGTTGCTTTTTTCACGGATACTTATGAGCATATTGTACTGAAAGAAAAAGAAATTCGGGTGGAGCGCCCGCACGGCCACATCCTGATGAGCGGCAACAACGTCGAGCTGGGCTCTCCGGTGATTACAACGACTTCCTATATGTACGGGGTTTTCAACTCGCACCTTGTCGTCGGCAACACCAACTTCAACAAGATGCTCAGCGTTGCCCGGAACCCGCTGAACATTCCGAAGACATCGGGACAAAGGATCTATGTGGAACAAAACGGTGAACTCCGCCTTTTGACCCTGCCTTCCGTCTATGAAATCGGTTTTAACTACGTTCGTTGGTATTATATAATGGAAGATGATACGATTATTGTCACAAATTTCACGTGCGCGGTCGCATCGGAAGTGCGGCTTCAGGTACGGAGCGAAAGCGGTAAAGCTTACCGTTATCTGGTGACCAGCCAGGTGACCATGAACGTAAACGAATATGAGCTGCCGTTCCATTTGACCCAGGAGGACGGCGGGCTGGTATTCCGGGCGGATGCGGGATCAATCAGCACCGGTGCCTATCCGAAGCTGGAATACCGGCTGCGGGTGGAAGGTGCGTCGATGCGTTCCGGAGACGAACGCGATTTGGCGGAAGGTGTGCGCCCAGGCGACGCTTCGCTCGTGACGCTCCAGCTTCAGCCGTCCCCCGAGTGGACGCTGATTGTGCAAGGCCAGCTGGAAGGAGAGACGCCGCCGGTTGTTGCCCGGACCGCCGAAGCCGAGATCGAGGCCTACCGGACCTTTTTTCGCGGCGTGATGAACGGTTTCCATCTGTCAAAAGCCGATGCCGCCGGTGGTGAAGCGCTGTTTAAAGTCAATGCGCTGGCCTGGTGGTATACGCATAACATGCTGGTTCACTACTCTGTTCCGCACGGATTGGAGCAGTATGGCGGCGCGGCCTGGGGGACGCGGGACGTCTGCCAGGGCCCGGTGGAATATTTTATGGCCACCCATAAGTATGAGCAGGTGCGCGATATCATCAAGATGGTATATGCCCACCAGTATGAGGATGATGGCAACTGGCCGCAGTGGTTTATGTTCGACCGGTATTTTGCAATTCAGCAGGAGGAAAGCCACGGCGACATTATCGTCTGGCCGCTGAAGGTACTGGCTGATTATCTGAGAACCACCCGGGATTTCAGCATTCTGGATGAGCAGGTGCCATACACGGTCAAACACAGCTTTGGCTTCACTGACAGCACAGCCAGTGTTCTGGACCATGCCAAAAAAGAACTGGACTATATCCGCAGCCATTTCCTGCACGACACCTACCTGTCGTCTTATGGCGACGGAGACTGGGATGACACGCTGCAGCCGGCGAATGCCCAGCTTAAGCAGTACATGATCAGCAGCTGGACGGTAGCTCTGACCTATCAGACGGTCAGCATGCTGGCGGAGGCGGTCCGCGAAGCGGACAGCGCGTTTGCGGAGGAACTGTCTGCGATTGCGGAAGGCATCCGCGGCGATTTTAACCGCTATATGCTGGCGACGGATGTCATCCCGGGCTTTGTCTACATGGAAGACCCGGCGGAGCCGAAGCTGATGCTGCATCCTTCCGAAAATGAGACGGGAATTCAATACCGGCTGCTGCCGATGACCCGCAGCATGATTGGCGAGCTGCTGACACCGGAACAGGCGGAGTCGCATCTGAAGCTGATTAAACGCGAATTCCTCTGCCCCGACGGCGTCCGTCTTATGAACCGGCCCGCCCAGTATGCGGGGGGCGTAAGCACCCACTTCAAGCGTGCGGAGCAGGCGGCAAATTTTGGACGGGAAATCGGCCTGCAGTATGTGCATGCCCACATCCGCTATGTGGAAGCGATGGCGAAGCTGGGCCTTGCCGAAGAAGCGTGGAACGGGCTTGGCGTAATCAATCCAGTCGGTATCCGCGAGGTGGTGCCAAGCGCAGAGCTGCGCCAAAGCAATGCGTATTTCAGCAGCTCGGACGGCAAATTCAGCACCCGTTACGAAGCGCAGGAACACTTCGGTGAGCTCCGCAGCGGCGAAGTGGCTGTAAAAGGCGGCTGGCGCATCTACTCCAGCGGCCCCGGAATCTATATGAACCAGCTGATCTCCAATGTACTTGGCATCCGCGAAATCAGCGGCGATCTGGTTCTGGATCCCGTGCTGCCCTCCGGCCTGGACGGAATGCGGTTCGAATTCGAATATGCCGGCAGACCGGTCACCTTTGTCTACAGACTCACAGGCGCTCCGGTATCAGAGGTCCGGGTAAACGGAACGCGGATGGAAAGCGAACGGCTGCCCAACCCTTACCGTGCAGGCGGAATCCGTCTGTCCCGGAACACACTGATTGAGCTGCTTGCGGCAGAAAATAATGAAATTGAAATTATGGCATAGCGTTTTAGCAGCTTAGAGATTGTCCTGCATTTTGCATCGGTCCCCGGGAGGAACTATTATCGCAGCCTGCTAGCGGCCCCGTCTGGCTTATAATTCCTATGTTCTAACTATATAAGCGGAGGATGAGGTGCCCTATAGGCTGCGCCTGGGCGCAAATGGAGCCGGATCATGCATAATGCTAGTTGCCTGCAAACGGAGGAGCGAAAATAAAGTGGTCAGTATCAAGGATATCGCCAAAAAAGCGGGGGTTTCCATTTCAACGGTTTCGTATGCGCTAAATGGCAGCGACAAAGTGACGGATGAGACTAGCTCCCGGATTTTGTCGATCGCCAAGGAGCTGAACTATATTCCGAATGCCGCCGCCAGACAGCTGAAAAAACGGGAGTCCAAAATTCTCGGCGTATTTCTCACGGATTTCCGCGGGGATGTATACGGGGATTTGCTCCATGGCATGAAAGAAGTCAGCAACTCGCTTGGCTATGATCTGATCGTCTGCAGCGGCAAGCAGTCCCACCGAATGCTGCCCGAGCGGATGATCGACGGAGCGGTCGTGCTGGATCAAATGTTTGAGAGCGAAGAGCTGCTGCAGTACGCGGACCGCGGGCACAAAATTGTGGTGCTCGACCGCGAGCTGGAGCATCCGAATATCAACCAGGTGCTGCTTGACAACAAAGCCGGCGCTTCGCTGGCAATGGAGCATTTAATCGAGCGCGGGCACCGCAAAATTTATGTCGTCACCGGGCCGGAAGGCTCGTTCGATTCCATCCAGCGGATGAAGGCGGTCCGCATGGTCGCTGAACGGACGAGCGGACTGGAATGGATCGAGATTCCCGGCAACTTCGAGAAAAGCGGGGGCGAACAGGCGGCTGACGTCATCATTGGCGAATACGAAGGTCCGGTCGCCGTGTTCTGCCTCAATGATGAGATGGCGATCGGTTTATGCAACCGTGTAGCCGAGACGAAATACCGCATCGGTGAAGACATTCACCTGATCGGCTTCGATAATATCGAGCTGGCGCGGTATGTTCAGCCTAGACTGGCGACCATCGACTATTCGAAGCGCAAATGGGGTGCGCTCGCCTCGGAGCAGCTGATCAAGATTATCGGCGGCGAGAACGTCGAGCATGAGCGGATTTACGTCACGCTGATTCCAGGCGAATCGGTTGGTGACGCCCCGCATTCGCAGTGAGCAGCATAGTGGCTGAGCGGCATAATGAAACGGAAACAGAGCCGTCCGCGTACGTAACCTGTACGCGGACGGCTTTTTGGTATAACCGGTAAGGCCCAGCTATTGAGGAGGGGCAGCAGGCGCATCAGCGGCTGGAGCCGGAGGCTCAAGGACTTCAGGGAGACTCGTGGTGATTCGGGGAGAACCAGGGAGACTCGAGGAGACGGAGGGAGATGCAGGGAGACTTAGAGAGATTCAAGAGACTCAGGGAGCTTCAAGGAGCCTCACGGGGACTCAGGGAGATTAATAAAGGAGTCTCAAGGGGACTTAGGGAGATTCAAGGGGACTCAGGGAGCTTCAGGGAGCCTCAAGGAGACCTATGGAGATTCAGGGAGCCCCAGGGAGACTCAAGGAGGTTCAGGGAGACTCTTGGAGATACAGGGGGCTCAGGGAGACTCGTGGAGATACAGGGGGCTCAGAGCCGCAGACAAGGAAAAAGCCTCCCTGCCAGGGAGGCTCGGCCCATTAAAGGCCCTTGGTCTTGTCGTCGTTATAAGCGGCGGTGAGAATGCCGGTCATGAAGAGCACCAGGACAAGTGTGACGATCCAAAATGTTAAGGAAAAAGACACGGGTAGCACCTCCTGGACAGGATAAGAATGCGTTTTCTTCCATTATACCCGCCGCTGGGAGGAAAATAAATTAAATTTAAAAGAATGCCGTAAGCTTATTTGAAAAACAGGAAATGGGTCGGCACCGGACGGAGCCGTCCGCCGGACGGCTTGTTGACAACCCGGCCGTTAACGATCAGCGACGAAGAGCCGCCGCCGTCCAGGTTGTAGGCGTCGAGTACGCCCATCAGGTACAGCTTGTTCTGCAGCTCCTCCAGCGTGGCGCCGGAGCTGCCGTTCTCATTATAACCATCCACTACGACAACCAGCATCTGGTCGTCTTTGTACCGGCTGATGACCGTGCGCGGCGCCCGCTTCGGAGACTGCTGCCACTTCTGCGGGATGGGCTGCTTTGCACCGTTCTTGAGCAGCACCGGCACAAAGGTGGCTCCAAACTGCGGCTCCAGCTGGTCCAGCTGGTACTTACTGAAAAACTTGCCGCCGATCAGCCTGCCGGATTTATTAAGTCCAACGAAGCTGAGGTCCTTGTAGCTCGACTCGAAGCCGGTGAGGTATTTGCCCCCGAGCACCGTGGTGCTGAGCGGATACCGCTTGCCTTCCTTGTCGGCAAAACCGCCGGCATTGATGCCCGCCACCGCGCCGTAGCGCATCACGGCCTGCATTGTGGTTTCGGATTCGCCGAACTTGTCCTTTCCGAGCGACATCGTCATAGCGGAAGGATCTTTCAGCCGGATTTTCATCGCGTATCCGCGGTAGGTGCCCGGATTGAGCTTAAACAGCTCGATTGTGATTCGGTCGCTCTGGATCCGCTCGTACGGAATGCCCAGCTTCGAAGTAATCCGGCGGTTATAGATGACGGCCGGACGGGCGACTTGAGCCTTAGCCGTCGCGACCAAGGTGTTCATCGCTGCGGTCGTCTCCCGGTACAGCTTGGCGCTGGTGCCGATGGAATCAATCGTTTCCGAGGCCAGCGACTGCGCGGCCGCAAGTCCCGCTCCAATCTTCGCAATCTGGGGCGAGGGCCCCCCCGCGGGCCGGTAATTCAGGGCCTCCAGGTTTACTTGAAGCGGAGGCCGGTAGAGCCATAGACAGAGCAGCATGCCGATAAAGGGGGCCGTTGCGATCATAAAAAAACGGTTCACTCTTTTGACAGGCGTCATCATTTGAGCAGGTTCATCTCTTTCTTCAGGGCGTCCAGCTGTTTCTTGACTTCGCTTAGCTGCGTATATAGCTGATTGCTGTTATCCGTCTTGGCGCTTTGGTTGTCCTTCGTGAAGGTTAACAGCTCATTAAATGTCTGTACTTTGGTTTGGAGCTCCTGGATTTCCGCGGAAAGTTCGGATAAACGCTGCTCATAATCGGTCTGGAGTACGGCAAGCTGCTGCTTGCTCTGGGCGGCAAGCTGGTTCAGCGTCTGCTGCTGCAGGTGGTTGGTATACAGGTAGGCGCCATACACGCCAAGGCCGATCACCACAAGCCAAAACAGCAAAAACCATTTCACGGAAGGAGCGCTCCGTGCCGGGGTCCGGCGGGAATACTGGGGAGACGTTTCCGTTGACGGCTGCATTTCAATCACCTCAAACTCTTTTTTATCAAGTTTCCATTCTATCAAACTTCCATAATTTTCGCAAAAGTGAAGAAACCGTGGTTGTTTTTGTAAAAAGTAATTGCATCCTGCAAAAGTCCTGCGATACAATTTCTATAGTTTGGAATTTACTTTTTTATAACGGACGTATACAAGGCGAAACGTTTTGGCTGCATCAGAGAGCAAGTATTTTCCTTGCATGCGTTTATAGGGAAACTGCTGCGGCAGTCTCTACTCTGGGTATATTTTATACATAGCAGGAGGTTCAAGAAGCAATGACGAAGGTTTGGCAGGTAGTTATTGTGGGATGCCACCCTACAAGCATGCTGGGTACGAAGCTGATACTGGAGGAGGAAGGAGAACTGGCGGTTGTCGGCATGGCGTCGAACTGGAGCGAAGGGACGGCGCTGGTCCGGGAGAAGATGCCGGAGCTGGTGCTGATGGATTACCGGATGCCGGAAGGAACCGTCGAAAGCGTGCTTGGCGAAATGAAGAAAAACGCGCCGTTTACGCATTTTGTCATCATGACGGACAATGACTCCATGGAACTTCTCCAGCCGCTTCTAGTATTGGGTGCGAGTGGAATTTTGTCCAAGCAGGTATCCCCGCATCAGCTGCTTCAGCTAATATCGGGACTTCGCGAAGGGTTTATTTCCCTGCCGCTGGAATGGCTGAACAAAGGCATGTGGCCGCTGGCCGCGCCGCGCGGAGGAGAAGGCATCTCGAAGCTGACGCCGACCGAGGTCTTCATTATGGAACGGATTGTGCAAGGTATTACGTATGACAAAATCGCCCAGGAGATTGAGGTCAGCCGGCGGTCGATCGATAATTATCTGCGGAAGATTTATGTCAAACTAAACGTTTCAACCCGGGCCCAGGCGATTGAGAAATTCGCGTTGTTTTCCCGCCAGGGCAAGCAGTTATACGCTTAAAAAAGCTTCCGAGTGCGGCATAAAGCCGGGCCGGGACGAATAGTCTGGGTACCAGGAAAGGGGGACGCCGCATGAAGTATCAATTTGCCTCCCGCGCGCATACGCTGCTGTCTTCTCCGATGCTGAGCATCCGGACGCAGCGGCGAAGACGTTCATTTATTTCGCTGGCGGAGGAGCTGCCGGCCGAAGAGCTGTTTCCGCTGCCGCTGCTGGCCGAGGCGGCTTCCACCGTTATCACCGATGACGCCGAAGCGCTGCAGTACGGCGATCCGGCCGGGTATGCGCCGCTCAGAGAGTGGCTGACGGAGGATTGGCTGAAGCGCAAGGGCGTGGCTGTCACGGGCTCCGGGCTGCTGCTGACGGCCGGCAGCCAGCAGGCGCTGGACCTGCTTGTCCGGGTCTATATCGACCCGGGGGACTGCGTGCTGGTGGAGGACCCTACCTCGCCCGGCTGCCTTCAGACGCTGCGGATGCAGGGGGCGCGGATCATTCCGGTCCAGGGCGATAAAGACGGGCTGCTGCCGGAGCATTTGCGGGAGCAGATCGGGCGGCACCGCCCGAAGATGCTGTTCTGCGCTCCCAGCTTCAGCAACCCGAGCGGTGTGCTCTGGAGCCTGGAACGCAGAAAGCAGGTGCTGGAGCTGTGTACGGAGGCGAATATACTGATCCTGGAGGATGATTCCTACGGGGATCTGCATTTCAGCCGTTCCGAAGTCCCCCCTCAGCGCCTGTACCCGCCGCTGTATGCGCTGGAGAACGTCAGCGACGGGGGGCATGTGCTCTACATCGGCTCGTTCAGCAAGACGGTGGCCCCGGCGCTGCGGACAGGCTGGGCGGCCGGGAGCCGCGAGCTGATCGCCATGATGGCGGCCGCCAAGCAGATGGCCGACTGGCAGTCCAGCTCGCTGAACCAGCAGCTGCTGCATCACCTGCTGAGCGTGTCGGCTTTTGACCTGCGCGAGCATATCCAGCTGCTGAACCGGGAATATGCCACACGCCTGAAGCTGATGACGGAGCTGCTGAAGCGCCCGGCCTGGAGAGACGCAAGGTATGAGCTTCCGGCAGGCGGCATGTTTTTGTGGGTGGAGCTGCCGGAGGGGATGGAGGTGCAGGCGCTGCTGAACTGCGCGCTGCGAAAGGGCGTCGCGTTTCTTCCTGGGCCGCTGTGCGGCGCGGACGACCGGTGGAAGCGGCACATCCGGCTGAATTTCAGCCATCCCGGCCGGGACGAACTGCTGCTGGGAATGAATCTGCTGGGTGAAGCGATCCGGGAGTTCACCGCCCGGAGTTAATGCAGGCAGCTTGGAAAAGGGCAGGAGGCTGCTGTGGAGGTTTGCGGTCATAACTCTTTGGTATGCGCGGAGGGTGCCGTCAGTCCTTCTGGCCCGATTGGCCTTGGACTAGGCATCGCCGACTTTACCATATTCAACAAAAAAACCGTTTCTTCAGCCGAGTGGAGGAGTAATCCGGCCATCTGGGAGAAGAACGGTTTTTTTGGTTTGGGGGAGGTTGGTATAGTAACCGTATCGGCAGCAGCCTATAAGGGGTCCGTTTAGCGGTTCTAACCATGGGTATACGCGGCCCATGCCATCGGTCCTTATGACCTGAACGCCGCACGGGTTAGGGCAGTGCAGCATCCCGTCAATCGCCGCCGGGCGGCTCCCCGCGTCCTGCGGCGGTGACGGCGGCGTATTCCAGCAGCGCGGCGCGGCCCGCCGGAGTCAGCGCATATCGTCCGCGGTTCACCCGGGTGAACCAGCCGTAGTAGTTGCGCTGAAGAATCGCCGCCGCGGCGGGCACGCCGCTCAGCCGGCGCAGCTCGGCGGGCGAGACGCCTTCGGCCGCGGGCTTGGCGCTCCGCAAGGCGCCAGCCTCGTACGCGGCCGGTTTTGCCTTGCGCTTTCGGCCGCGCTTGCCGGGCCCGGTCTGCGCGGATGCGGCGTCCGGCCGGGATGGCGCATCCGCCGCCAGTCCAGCTGCCGCTTCGCCATGCGCCGCAATTTCCGCGGCGAGTCCAGCTGCCGCTTCGCTCTCCGCCGCTTCGCTCTCCGCAGCCTCCGCAGCCAGCGCCGCTTCCGCTCCCGCCGCCTCAAGCGCCAGCGCTACGCGCAGCGCCTTCTCGCGGTACGCGGTGATCAGCGGCACACGCGTGCTGCCGCCGGTGTTGTAGTCGCCGCTGCGTTCGCGGAACTCGTGCAGGAGCCGCTCCCGTCTCCGCGCGCCCCCGCGCTTCGGGCTCGGCGGCTCTTCCGGATCGGCGAGCACCTCCACAAGCGGCGCCTTCGTCTTATAAAACGTGACGGTGATCAAGCCAAGTCCCAGCCGCCGGCACAGGTCGCACAGCTCGTTCCAGCGCCGCCCGCCGGTTCGGCCCTTGTCGCGCGGGCGTTCCACTGCCAAATAGACGACAGGGCTCATGCGCAGCCGCTCTACGCCCTGCAGCAGCAGCGACAGATTGAATGTTTTTTTCATCTCCACGATCAGCGGCTGCTCCAGATCCTCACGCACGCCGACGAGATCGCAGCGGTTCACCTCGGCCTTGACTTCATATCCCCGGCTCTCAAAAAAAGCCTTCAAAGGAGCATAAAGCTCCGTCTCCCGCCTTACCGACATGACGTCTCCTTTCCGGTCTCTCCATGCTGATGCTCTATTATAGCACAGCAAAAAAGGGGTCAACTATTCCCCCTCCGGCGCATAGTTATGTAATACACTTTTTTAGACGTTGAACCAAAGGACGGTTTGGCTGATAGACGGCAGGCCCAGACGGATGAAAATTAAGCAAAGCAGGCGCAGACGTCAGGTGAGGAGGTAGCAGGCTATGGATATTTTTGAACGGATTGCATCATATCGGGCGAAGCATGAGCGCATGGCTTGGAGCGGTACGTTTAAGGACTACGTCGAACTGTTGAAGCAGGACCCTTCCCCCGCCAGAACGGCACACGCCCGCATTTACGACATGATCAAGTCGCACGGGGTGGAGGAGACAAACGGCCGCAAACGGTATAGGTTTTTTGAACAGGAGATCTTTGGACTCGACCGCGCGCTGGAAAAACTGGTGGAGGAATATTTTCACTCGGCGGCCCGCCGGCTCGACGTGCGGAAACGGATTTTGCTGCTGATGGGACCGGTGAGCGGGGGGAAATCCACGCTGGTTACACTGCTGAAAAGAGGGCTGGAGCAGTACTCCCGCACCGATGAAGGCGCGGTTTATGCGATTGAGGGCTGCCCGATGCACGAAGACCCGCTGCATTTGATTCCGCTGGAGCTGCGGCCGGAACTGGAGCGGGAGCTGGGTGTCCGGATCGAAGGCAACCTGTGCCCGTCCTGCCAAATGCGGCTGAAAACCGAATATGATGGCGATATTGAGCAGGTGCGCGTACAGCGGGTGCTTTTGTCGGAAGAGGAGCGGGTCGGCATCGGCACGTTCAGCCCGTCGGACCCGAAATCGCAGGATATCGCGGATTTGACCGGAAGCATTGATTTTTCCACCATTACCGAATACGGATCGGAGTCCGATCCCCGCGCCTACCGGTTCGACGGCGAGCTGAACAAAGCCAACCGCGGACTGATGGAGTTCCAGGAAATGCTGAAGTGCGACGAGAAATTTTTGTGGAATCTGCTGTCGTTGACCCAGGAAGGCAACTTCAAAGCCGGCCGGTTTGCGCTGATCAGCGCGGACGAAATGATTATTGCCCACACCAACGAATCGGAATACAAGGCGTTTATTTCAAATAAAAAGAACGAAGCGCTGCAGTCGCGGATGATCGTCATGCCGGTTCCTTATAACCTCAAGGTGTCCGAAGAGGAAAAAATCTACGCCAAGCTGATCGCGCAAAGCGATATGAAGCATGTGCATATTGCGCCGCATGCGCTGCGGGCGGCTGCGATTTTTTCAGTGCTGACCCGGCTCAAGGAGAGCAAAAAGCAGGGCATGGACCTGATCAAAAAGCTCAGAATGTACGACGGTGAAGAGGTCGAAGGCTACAAGGAAGCGGACTTAAAGGAGATGCAAAACGAATTCCTGGATGAAGGCATGTCCGGCGTCGACCCCCGCTATGTCATCAACCGGATTTCCAGCGCGCTGATCAAGGGTGATTTACAGTGCATGAACGCGCTTGACGTGCTGCGGGCAATCAAGGATGGGCTTGATACGCATGCGTCGATCACCAAAGAGGAACGGGAGCGGTATCTGAACTTCATCGCCATCGCCCGCAAGGAATACGACACTTTGGCCAAAAGCGAAGTGCAGAAGGCGTTCGTTTATTCGTTCGAGGAATCGGCGAAAACGCTGTTTGAGAACTACCTCGACAACATCGAGGCGTTCTGCAACTGGACCAAAATCCGCGATCCGCTTACCGACGAGGAGCTGGAGCCCGACGAGCGGCTGATGCGGTCCATTGAGGAGCAAATCGGCATTTCCGAAAACGCCAAAAAAGCGTTCCGCGAAGAAATCCTCATCCGCATCTCCGCCTACTCGCGCAAAGGCAAAAAATTCGAGTACAGCAACCATGACCGCCTGCGCGAAGCGATCGAGAAAAAGCTGTTCGCCGATCTGAAGGATATCGTGAAGATCACGACCTCCACCAAGACACCGGACGAGGCGCAGCTCAAGCGTATCAATGAAGTGAGCCGGCGGCTCATTGAGGAGCACGGCTACTGCCCGATTTGCGCCAACGAACTGCTGCGGTATGTGGGAAGTTTGCTGAACCGTTAAGAGCGGTCGGCTGACGTAAAACAAATGGTTAACTAAATAGCAGACGGCTGCTGTATAACAAATGACTAGCTATATAGCGGACAGGAGAAGGGGGCGCGTGCGCTCCCTTTTTTGCAATTTTGACCGGTAGTCCGAATTCGCCGTCGTGACAGCTAAATTTCGCCTGAGCTGAGCACAGTCGACATTGAGAGCAAGAGCAGAAGCAAGAGCAAGAGCAAGAGCAAGAGCAAGAGCAAGAGCAAGAGCAAGAGCAAGAGCAAGAACAAGAGCAAGAGCAAGAGCAGGAGCATCAAGGGCATCAGACAGTAAGGAGTTCGCACTGTTCCCCGGTGGCAGCTCAGCGGCACTTTGCATTTGTGCGTTTAAGCATTTAAACGCTTAAACGCCTATGAACGCCGCTTGAAAAAACGGTCATACAAAATCAGCGCGGTCAAAATAACTAGGACTTCATACAGAAACTTTGGGACAAACAGCAAATAGTCCATTTTTCGCCTCCGTGTAAAATAATGGGATATGCTAGAAATTATATCCTTCACTATCGTTTGCGGAAAGGGGACTGCGGGCGGAAACGGCTGCTCAAGTATTTAATAAACGCTTTACTGGCAAGGCTTTGAGGAGGACGATAGCAAACTAAAACTTTTTTGTACGACATAATGTGATAAATTTTTCTTCCCTCTCTATGTTATGATTAATTGTACTTGTCTGGGACTTGGGTAGCAGTCATAGGCTGCCTTCAGGCAAGCAATATTTGCACATTAATGGGGGAGTCATATTGGTAGTTAAGCAGTTGGCAACAAAAATTGTAGCCGTCGCGCTGACGGTAAGCCTGTCCGTACTGCCTGTTGTGCCTGGGACCAAGGCCTCGGCCGCAAGTGTTTCGGATATCACGGGCAACTGGGCGGAGAAGCAAATTACGCAGTGGATGGATTCGGGTCTAATCTCCGGTTATCCCGACGGGACGTTTCAGCCGAACCGTCCGGTTACCCGGGCGGAGCTGGTGGCGCTAATCAACAAATCCTTCGGATTCACGGAGGAAAAGGAGATCAGTTTTAAGGATGTAGATCAATCCAAATGGCATTATACCGAGCTGAAAAAAGCCGCCGCCGCCGGTTATATCTCCGGCTATGCAGACGGCACGTTTGGTCCGGACAAAAAAGTCAGCCGCCAGGAGTTTGCGGTTATGGTCGGCAAGCTGCTGCAGCTTCAGGGCTCTGGCTCGGCAAACGGCTTCCAGGACCAAGGCCAGATGGCCGCTTGGGGCAAGGAAGCGATTGGCGCTGTGCTGGATAACGGCATCATGTCCGGCTATGACGGCAACAAGTTCCTCCCGAACGCACCCGCTACCCGCGGAGAAGCTGTAGTAATTCTTGACCGCTCCCTGCAGCTGCGCGGCGACAAGACCGCATACAATCAACCCGGTACATACGGTCCGAAAACAGGCAGCCGTACGGTGAATCACAACGTTGAAGTCCAGGCAGCCGGGGTAACTCTGCAGAACATGGTGATCAACGGCAACCTGCTGCTGGGCGAAGGAATTGGTGAAGGCGAAGCCTACCTGAGCAATGTCACCGTTACAGGAACGGTTATCGTATCCGGCGGCGGCGCGAACAGCGTGCATATTCAAAACTCCAAGATCGGACAAGTTACAGTAAACAAGAAAAGCGGTAATGTCCGTGTTATCGCCGAAGGCACAACGAACATCCGCGAGGTTGCTCTGCAGTCCGGCGCCATCATTCAAACTGCCGGCAGTGCGGAAGTTGCTGCGGTGAACCTGCTGAAAGAGCTTCCTCAAGGCGCACGTATTAGTCTGGAAGGCAGCTTCATCACCGTGAATGTGGCGGCCAAGAAGATTACGCTTGATATTCCGGGAGGCCAAATCCAATCTCTGAACGTTGCAAAAGAAGCCGAAGGCGGCACAATCAGCCTCAAAGCAAAAATCGCTGAACTTGTTCTGAACGCGGCGGCTGAAATTAAAGGCGGCGGATCGGTCGGCAGCGCCATCGTTAACGCTCCAGGCGTCAGTTTTGAGCAAGCGCCCGGGAAGCTGGCAGCCGGCAAGGATGCTGCGAGTATTAAGGTCAAAGTTGGCGGACAAGAGCAGACTGTAAGCAGCGTTCCTGCTCAAGCGACCGTTTCACCCGCAGTTGTTGTTGGCGGCGGTGGAGGCGGAGGCGGCGGTGCCGCTCCAGATCCTGTCAGCTCCGAGCCTGCAGCCACGCCGGTACCAACAGCAACGCCAGAAGCTTCCCCATCGGCATCGCCTGCAGTACCGACGCCGACACCAACGCCAACGCCGGAGGCTTCTCCGTCGGCGACACCTGCGCCTACGCCAGTGCCGGGGAAGGTATCGGGTAAAGTAGTTTTCCAAGACGGTTCATCTGTTCTGACGGGAATCCTTCGTCTCAGAGATATGAAGGATATGTCGTCAACGGCTAAGCCCTATGATGTTAAGGTCACTAATGGATTATTTAATATAGACCTTAGAGACAGCACTTATCGGGTATATCAAGTGATGAATGAAACGACTGGTGACATAACGGCTTATAGTGATTTCGTATTTGAAGTAACTGGCGGCAAGGTAAACCCCGATCCGCTTGTAGTTAAGGTAAATAAGGTGAATGTCACAGGCACAGTTACATTTGAAGACGGGACTCCGGTCAAAAACGGCAGATTGGAAATAGTTCCTTTAAGTAAACCGGATGGAGTTATTCCTTCTCAAAGCTTCTATGTCATGGACGGTAAGTTTAATTTGTCTATGCCCGATGGAAACTATAGTATCCCAGCTCTTTTTGACTATGATACACAAAGAACATCGCGTATGGATTTTAATTTCTCGGTAAATGGTGGGAAAAGCGATCCTGAGGCGCTCAGTATTGTCATCAAAGAGAAGCGGTTGACAGGAACTGTTGTTCATGAAAACGGAACTCTTGTTAACAGTGGGAAGATAGAGATTTGGAACAAGAACAATGGGGCGATAAGAACCGTTCCGATCAAAGCCGGCAGATTTGATATTACTTTGCCTTACGGAACTTACACAATTGACCTTTTCGACTCGGAATCTCAGGAATACCGCTATGGTGTGCATACTCTGACCTTAACGCAGGAGACTCCTCCAAAGCTTTCCGTTGAATTAGTGTATAAGAACCATAACGTTGCCGGTACCCTTATGTATAAGGATGGAACTAAACCCGCGGAAGGACAATTAAAAATTCGCAGGACCGTGACGGGGGCAACATATGCTTACAATTATGCAAAAGTAAAGGATGGGGCTTTTAGTTTTTACACGGAAGATGGAGACTATGAGATTTATGAATATAGTAACGGATCATTTTACAGAGCACTATCTTACAAATTCAGTGTCGCTAACGGTAAAATAACTCAGACTAAGCCTCTCGTTATCGAATTACGCAACTCGGTTCGGGGTGTGGTTCAATATGAGGACGGAACTCGTGTTGGAGATGGACGGGTTGAAATTTGGTCTGTTAGTGAAGCGACATATAGGACTGTTTATCTTACAAATGGTGAATTTAAAATGGATTTGCCTGATGGTCAGTACAAAGTTTCGAGTTATTATGACTATGACTTAAGTACGACCACTGAGTTGACTTATACGTTTACCGTTGAGGATAGTCTTACAGAGCCATCTCCTTTGGTCATTCAAATTCATAGAAATGTGTCAGGTACGGTATATTATGAAGACGGAACACCGGGAAAATCGGGGAAACTGTATATCCGTCAAGTTGTATCGGATGATGTATATAAGTATACATCCGCTCCAGTACAAAATGGAGAGTTCAGCCTCCGTCTAACTGATGGAAATTACGAAGTTTATGGTTATAGTGATGAAGACGCAAGTAATAGCCGAAATTTCTCTTATAACTTTAAAGTGATAGATGGAGTAACCTATCCATCCTCCTTACAGCTGGTCCTCAAAAGCAACAATGTATCAGGAAACATTGTTTATGCTGGGGGCGATCAGGAGCTCACGGGTAAGCTATCATTACGGAACACTGTAACCGGAGCAGTTTATTGGGACAACTTTGGCGTTAAAGACGGCTTCTTTAGCTTTTACCTCCCAGATGGTTCATATCAACTATTTAGTTACAGAGGCACTGAAAGTTGGCCTTTGTCTTATGCATTTACGGTAACCAATGGGAAGTCTAACCCGGAGAAACTGCAAATCTTTTTGAAGAAGCTCACTGGACTGATTCTCTTTGAAAATGGAACGTCTTTAGAAGAGAACGGAACGCTAAATATCCGAAGATCGGCAACATCTGTCACTTATGACACTTACGAGTATGTACCCGTGATAGCTGGTCAATTCCAGGTTAATTTGTCTGAAGGGGATTATGAAGTTGTGAGCTATTCTCCCCGAAATTCAGCATCTGAACTTATTGGATTAAGTTTTACAATTGCTCAGGGAGAGGTATATCCGGACCCATTAAAAATTGTTCTTAAAAATAGAAATGCGCTTTAATGTTCAGTATATAGATGGAGAAGTGGTCACCGACAGGTGGCTCACCTCACAATTCATCATCACTATCGATCGTCCATAACCTGCTTCAGCCTGCGGAGACACGTGATATGCGTGCTGCTCTGCAGGCTTTTTTTCAGGCTGCTTATATCATTCATGGAGAAAGAAGCAGTCGTAAACTTTTCACCCCCAGCTCCAGACCCACCCCTGCCTAGTGCCGAAGACCAGTTTTTCAAATGTAAGCGCCATCCTCTTGCATCCAGAGATATTGATCACTACCCATCTTTGCTTCCATTATTTACAATAATCCTTGCGCATTCTCATACTAAGTGGAAGAAGGGTTACGATGACTCCAAGTAAAATGATTAGCCGCTTTGCCGTCGTCTTTCTGGCCGTCGGGTTGCTGTCAGGCTGCGGCGGCGACAAGCAGGCAGCGAACACGGCGAACTCAGACAACAATCAACACGCTGCTACGACAGCGAAAGCGAGTGACCAACCTGCTGAAACGACAACCCCACAATCGGAAGACCAGCCCGCTGCCACAACGTTAGCCCCTGACAGCCAGTCAACGGCTGCCACGCAGAAACCAGCTGAGTCTCAACCTGACGCATCCGCATCGGCACCGGGAGAAGGCCAAGCCTCCACCACCGAGCACTCAGGCGGCAGCCAACCTGCTGCGGCTGGCGCTCACCAAACCCACTGGTCCTACGAAGGAGAAACTTCACCGGAGCATTGGGCGGAGCTGGATGAGTTGTTTGCGCCCTGCGAAGTAGGGAAAACCCAATCGCCTGTAAACATTGAGCACACCAAAGTACAGGAGAACGCGAAGCTAAAGCCAATTGAGGTACACTACAAGCCGTCCAAAGTATCGCTGGTGAATAACGGCCATACCATTCAGGCTGATCTGCAAAATGCGGACAATCACATTGTAGTGGAAGGCAAAACGTATACGCTGAAGCAATTCCATTTCCATCTGCCAAGCGAACATGAGGTGGATGGGCAGCATACCGATATGGAGCTGCATTTTGTCAATAAAAGCGATGATGGAAAAACCGCTGTGCTGGGCATTCTCATTAAACAAGGGACAGAAAATGCGGAACTAAACAAGCTGTGGTCGCATATCCCGACTGAAGCTAGTGAAGAGGCGGTGGAGATCAGTGAGGATTTTGACATGAATAAGCTGCTGCCTCAGGATTTGCATTCGTTCCGCTACCAGGGTTCGCTTACTACACCGCCTTGTACGGAAGGGGTGCAATGGATCGTACTGGAACAGACGATGCCATGGTCCAAAAAGCAGATCGATACGTTCAAAGCCATTTTTGCCCATGACAACCGGCCGGTTCAGCCGCTGGGCGACCGGAAAGTAGAAGTGGATGGCTAGACTAAAAAAGACCCGCAGACACTGGAGCAGCAGGGCACATTTCCCTGATCCGTGTCGCGGGTTCTTTATACGTATACCTATGACTACCGTGTCAACAGCTGAGCAGTTAAGGACAGTAATAAAGATCAGTAAAGAAGATCAGTAAAGAAGATCAGTAATAAAGAGCAGTAATAAAGAACTCCGGTTGCAGCTTAGCCCTACACCGCCGACGCTACAAAAACTTCCGTTGCACCTTTCCCCCGTCATAGCTGAAAAGCGCCTGTTTTTCCTCCACCACCGTTTCGAGATGAACCGTCCGGCTCCACAAACGGTACAGGTGCGGCAGCGTGCGTTCCAGATATTTGAGATCCAGCTCGATCCCTTCATACCGATGCTGGATGTACAGCTCGCCGCGGCGGCCGTAATCACCGTCCTGCACCACCAGGTAAGGGAACCCGCCGTTTACCCGGGCCAGCACCAGCTGGTCGCGTACGTTCTCCCAGGCTTTGTCTGTGATTTTCCACTCCGGTCCTTTTTTCTCGAACACATAAAGATCCAGGTCGGTCACCAGTTCTTTCGTCAAATAGCTGCGGATAAATGAAATATCGGAGTCGAGCTCGCGGACTTCAAACATTTTGTCCCGGTCCCAGCGCTTCTCAATGTCTTCAAAAATCTTCAAGCCAAGGTAATAAGGATTCAGGCTCTGCCGCGAGGGCTGAACCACAGAGCTGTTCAGTTTGGCATATTCGATTGTCTCCTCAGGCGTCAAATCGAGCTCTCTCACAATGCGCTGGTGCCAGTAGGAAGCCCAGCCTTCATTCATGATTTTTGTTTCCATCTGCGGCCAAAAATACAGCATCTCATCCCGCAGCATCGTCATAATGTCCCGCTGCCAGTCTTCCAGACCCGGCGAATACTGCTGGATGAACCAGACAATGTCTTTCTCCGGCTCAGGCGGAAAAGACAGCTCGGAGTTTCCCGTCTCCGCCGCCTGCTCGGATAAGGTGTCAAGCGCCCACAGCTCGTCGTAAGGTCCAGGCGGCTTGGCGGCGGTGGCCTCCTGGCGGGCCTGGCGTAGGCGCTTGTCATATTGGGTGCTTTTGTCGGAGATACCGGGAGGGCGGATCAGGCTGGGGTCGATATGCTCCTGGATCGCAAGCACGGCGTCAATAAACCGTTCTACTTCATCCGTGCCGTAGTTGACGGCATACCCGGCAATTCGTTCGGCGGTGGCTGACATGCTCTCGACCATATCGCGGTTGGTGGCGGAGAAGCGGGCATTGTTTTTAAAAAAATCGCAGTGGGCCAGCACGTGAGCCACAATCAGCTTATTTTGAATAAGCGAATTGCCGTCAAGCAGGAACGCGTAACACGGATTGGAGTTGATGACCAGCTCGTAAATTTTGCTCAGCCCGAAGTCGTATTGGGACTTCATTTTGTGAAAATTTTTGCCGAAGCTCCAGTGTGAAAACCGGGTTGGCATGCCGTAAGCGCCGAACGTATAGATGATATCCGAGGGACAGATTTCGTACCGCATCGGGTAAAAATCCAAGCCGAATCCGGAGGCAATTTCGGTGATTTCCGCAATGGAGGCTTCCAGCGCCGCTAGCTCGTCGTGGTTCATGAAGGGACCTCTCTTTCCTCAGTTGGTCTGGCTATGCCGGGCAGAATCCCGAGGCAAAACCGGCAGTTTTGGTCTTTTAAAAAGTATATGAGAACCGGGAGAAGGGGAGTACGGGAAAGCGGAAGTGGAGCAAATAAACTTTATGTGCGAGGTGGAGGGGGAACGCGTTAGGGCATTGGTTTTTGCCTGTGTAAGGGTTACTTGGAGGGAATAAATGAATCGGAGGAGCGGCAATAAAAAATGCCTAATCCATAAGAGAAGTCTTATGGCTAGGCTATTCGTCGTCAGGATCAATGCGCCAAAAGATAATGAGACACCCCTTCCTCAGCCAATACTGATTTGGATCGTCTGAAGACGTTCATGGGGTCTATCTTATAATCGCGCCTTCGGGCAAGAGCTGTCCGTGCGTAAGTGCTCCAGAACACTTTATAACGTTCAATCATTCTGATGTTTCAATAATTGTGCAAATGCCTCTTCGCTGTCACTGTAAGTGGAAATTCCGTGCCCGCGGTCGTTCATGGCCTGATGAAGCTGGGATAGAACACTCTCATCCTTAAAAATAAAAGAAGTTATCCTAGCTTTCTGTTCTTCCGTAAGTATGTGACGTTCTTTTTTTCTTTGCAGAGTCACGCTATAGCCAAAATTGTCTTCGATAAGCTGGACCAGGTCTTTCAGCTCTACATATGATTTTCCACAAAGACTATGATCCAATTGTTCCTTAGAAATGGACATGGAGAAGCACCACCTCTTTCATATTATAACTTATCAAAACGAACAACAGAGAGATGGGCAGCGCTGGGCATCGTATCTACTACTGTATTTCATTGGCTCGAAAGCCACGGACTGAACGAATTATAATCTGCAGCTGATCATTTGCGGTGTGGGATACAAATATGCCATCTTTAGATTGCAGCAATTCCTTGGTTGCTTCTTCCGGATCTTGAATGGCACGGATAAGGGCGACATCATCTACAAACTTGATATTACCTACAGTACGAGAAGCAAGGATTTGCAGCTTAACGTATTGATTGGGGTAAATCTTTCGAACATCTTCCCACTGCATGGCTAGCACCTCCAGTCGGGTTTGTCCTTTTATTTGCAGAACCCGAAGTTGTATCGGGACTTCATTTTGTGAAAATTTTTTATATGAAAATGCACTAAGGAGCAGGAATCGGCTGGATAATCTCCCCATAGTTTTTCGTTACATAATTAAACGATTTTCTTGAGCCACCTGCTGTATTGTACGAGGCGTAATGCTTTCCGCTATCATACGCAAAATTGTCCTCGAACAATTCTGAGAAATAATCAGGTTCTTTGCCCCCTAAGATTTTATATAAATCGAGCATCACTTCTTCAAGTACCAACTGCCCCACTGCTTCCGCTTTCGACCCATTGATTTCAACTACTGTAATCACCCCGCCATTGTCATAGGCATATTTAGACGCATCATTTTTGGCGAAGCTGTACACGTAGTATTCTTTTTTGTCATTTTCTCTTTTACTCGCATCTTTAAAAGGAAAATGAATGGGTAAGGATATTGCTGCTAAACGCGCTTCATGTAACTTGGTTGAGGAGAATTTTGATGGATCTAGAGTATAGTCCTTCCCGTTGATAAACAAGATTCCGCGAGCGCTCTCGTAAAAAACAGAGTAACCGAATGCCTCGCTAACAAAACGAGCAGGGACCATGATGCGTCCACTATAGTTTCCCGCCTCGCTGTCCATCTCGACAGGCCGATTATTTTTATAAGCAGTACGTTGTCCTTGTATCATTTTAAAAACATCGCCTGTTGAGCTAGTTATTGTAGCCTCATTGGATTTTTGGTTCCAAGAGAATTGCAGACCAAATGAAGCTAACAATCGAACCGGGATCATCACCCTGCCAGCCTGAATGAAAGGACTGCTGTCTGAAGACACAAATTTTCCGTTGATGTTAACATCGATGGGGCGGCTAACAGGTGCTGCAGAGGTGGGGTTGGGAATAGTGAAAATAAAAAGAAGCCCACAAAGCATACTAAGAGATATCTTCTTTCTGAAAAGATGAATCATATTAAACCCTCCTTGTGTTTTACTCGTAGGAATGCCCAGAAAATCGCATGAAAATAGACCATCCGCGCAGGCATACTCTTTTGTAAATAACTAATGGTTATCGGCACTCTTAATGTAAGCTGCATCATATGCAATAATAACCTTTGTTTCAGCCGTCGTCTTAGAGGCGTCGTAGACTACTTCGTTATCAGTGAAGGCTGGTGCTGAAATTTGAGCTTTTTTATACATCCCATCAGGTGTGTAAATGACATCAGGATGGGCCAAACGCTCAGCAGCAGCAGGGGGGACTATCGCTTCTTCTACATCCGACACTTTTAAATTTTGATGGATTCCATTGGTATCATCAGTATTTAGAACTCCAACTAAAATTAAGGAAACGATCAGGATTTCATCATTCCGGTTAAGATGGGTTTGCTACGCATGGTTTACACTACCTTTCAAATTTCTTAGGGGATTTGGTCGTTGGCAATTCTATTACTTAAAATTCTATTCCAGTATTACATTATATTGGAATTCGTGCCTTTTTCAAAGACCAGTACTGGATTCAATTTGATTCTAGCTTTTTTGGTTCCCCATGATGAGGAGGCATGTTAATAAACTTGATGGGGAAAATGCCCAGTCCTATTACTGCTACGATAGACGATTCAACAATAAAGTTAACTCATAATTCATATGATGTTTATCTAAACGGTAAAAAGGTGGAATTAAACCAAGCCCCTTCACTTTCACGCGGAGATGATTTGGACTGCTGCCAGCTTTTTGTTACTGGATTTTTTCTCGGTCTTTTCTCCTAAACCCGGGATCGTTTCAGGACAATCAGCCTCTCGTCATTTTAGTAGAATTTATGATAGGATGGTTATTACTGGAAATGGGTGTGTTCCCTCTGTTATTGTTCATAAAACAAGGGAAAGTGCCGTTTTTTATGAGGAAAATGGGGTTGGGAAAGGTACTTGAATTACTGGTTTCTGACAGCCAGTAGACCTTTCATACATAAGGTCAAGGAGGCACAAAATGCAGCAAAAAGTC
>NZ_JBHOFD010000046.1:0-45991 GCF_046543445.1 Paenibacillus nanchangensis | reverse complement strand
TTTTCTACAGCTCCCGTTGCAATGACTTTTCCGTTTTCTAATCGCGATCCAGAAGATAATAGTAGGATTTCAGAAGCCTGCCCTGTTTCCTTGACTACTATGCGGTTAATTTGTGATCCTGCTTCAAACACAAGGTTATGTGTTGTTACACTCCCTTTTGATGTATACGTGGCAGTCGTTTTAGTTTCGACAGCTTGATTGTTAACATCATATCCTGTAGCGACGATTCCAACGTGTTGACTTTTATCATTACTGTTTCCTACAATACCACGTACACTAATTTCTCCCTTGCTATTCCTCCAACTATATGCAGATAGAAGTCTTATCACCGAGGAGTCTGAAACAACTCTCAGAACGCCAAAATGATCAATTTTTTGTGAAGCCTCAAGGGAGTAGTTCTTACTAACAACAACACCCTTAGTGGTAGGTTTGACAACTGTGGATTCGCTGCTTTCTATAATATTGTTAGCTTTGTCGAATGCGGTAATTACAAAAACAACATTGGCCTTGTAATGATTTACAACAGTTAAAGATAACGCTAAAGAGTCAGATTTGGTTATGACGGCATTCTTTACTATGTTACTTTCCACATCTAATGGATTATTTCCATCAGTCGTATCTGCTGCTATTTCAAATTTATAGTTCTCAAAGACACCTACATAGCGGGAAGGGAAGTTTTCAAGAATGCTTCCAGATGTATTTATTGCTTCAACATAGTTTTCATTTACAGCCAGCGTTTGTAGTAACTGAGCATATACATCATTAGTTACCGATGAAGGGTAGGTGGAATTAACAACAGACTCTCTGGTTGAGGAATATGTAGAACTGACAACCGATTCTATGGGTGTGTCATCAAGAGAAGTACTCGTAATAACGTTATATACGTTTGCATCAACTAATGAACTTAGAGAAGAGAAGATGATAGAGATGACTAATATGGAAGAAACTGCGGTCTTAGAGAGTAGGGATTTAATAAAAATTCCTCCTTAATATTTTGTTAGTTCACGTTTGATTACATCAAATTTTATCCAAATATGTCAACACCCCCTTCGAACAAAGAGATTATCATAAAATTCCATTAATTCCTTGGGACATTTTTACTATTTTTAACTTATAAATCTTTAATACTTATATCACTTTTCAAGCTCATTACCATTTCGTCTCATCTAATGTTTAATTTCAAAAAATGTGGCAGGTCCCGAGTAGAAATCATGCGTTTTTTCTGCGTGGCAATTTCACATTTTTTCTGGCACCATCAGACTTCACAAGGGCAGCAATAAGTGCAGAGAAATCAGCGAGTTAGGAAAGCCCAAATCCTTGATTCGCAGTGCTCTTAATAAGCTCAAATGATTCGCACTTTCTTAAGTTCATTCCTCTTGTTACCAACAACCTTTCCTTCAAATCTAGCTTTTTTAACAGTTCACCTAGGGCTGGGCGCTTTTTTTCTAAGTGGCCTGACTCTGGGTATCGGAGTAGTTTGGGCAGATCCTTTTCTTTATCGATGTTTGGATAAGGTAATTTCGGAAGGTTCGTGGGGCCAGGAAGGCAAAGGTTCGGGTTCAGCAGGTTCGGGTACCTGCGACCTGCCCGCACAAAAGACAACGGGCCGTCTAAAGGGGTTACCCTTAGACGGCCCGTTGTCTAATCCTGCTTCAGATCACCGATAGAGGTGTAGATCAATAACAATGATCCTCATCGGTAGGCGTATCATCATCCATAAAAGCTCTAGCCGGCCTTTCGTTTAGCGCGTTCCTGTGCAATGATGGAGCACATGAGCGCCAGTCAGATCGGACTCGGTTATTCCGTCAGTTACTCCCGCTTCTTCCGGCTCATCCATGCGCCGCGGATGAGGGACACTGCGTCCCGTCCGCGAGAGCAGAGTCGAAATCGGCATCAGCATCATCTTGGGCACCAGCAAGTCAGAGCGCTCCTTCAGCCGGTTGCCTCCCGCCGGATGGATCACACTCATCAGGATACGGAGGTAAAGGGTGGTCGAACGGGCGAACAGCCCGTCAGGCAGATCCAGCACCGAAAAACCAAACTTTTCCGGCCCCCGGTTAATCATACTGACCCCGTACAGGGCCTTCGCCCCCAGCAGCCGGGGATCGGCGACCACCTGGTCGGCCAGGGCAGGCAGATCCCGTTCCATACGCCGGATCATCCGGATGGCCAGTTGGGCGGTTGAACGGGAACGGACACCCATCTCAAACAGCTCCCGGTTGTCGATGTGCAGCTCAATGATGGGATCGTTTTTTGTCAGCACCACCCCTTCGTCCGTCGTTACCGTGTGGCCCTGATAGTCGCGCAGACGGTAGTGCAGAAACGGATCTTCGGGATGTACGGTTTTCAGCTGGAACATGGCGTGGAACAACTTCTCCCAGCCGAGCCAGAGCCCCACCAGCAGACGTTTGCCAAAAGACAGCGAACGTACGGCCGAACCTTCGGCCTTGCGGATCATTTCATCCACCCGGATGCTGCGTAAGCCCCTGCGTTCCGCCTCTTCGAGGGCGCGCCCCAGCGCCATCAGCATCTGTTCCGGCGCTTCCGGATCGGCGCCCGGCGTTGTGCCGCAGTCATGGAGCAGCATGACCTCGCCCGGACGCAGCCGGGTAAACATTTTTTCGGTCAGCCTGTCGGCTCCAAGCTTCTCGCGCCAGTCGCCAAACATGGCGGACCACAATACGATTTTGACCTGCCGGCTTTTGGAGAAATCAAACAGGTTCACAATTCCCCACGGCGGGCGGTAATAGGTCGGCCGTTCCCCCGTAATCCGGTAGATGATATCCGACGTCCGCTCGATCTGGCGTTTTACCGCTGCTGGACGCATGAGCCAGTTGGTTTTATGCTCATAATTATGAATGCCGATCAAATGCCCTTCCTCGTGCATCCGGCGGATCAGCTCCGGATTTTTTTCCGCATGGGCGCCCACCACAAAAAACGTTGCTTTCGCGCCGTAAGCATTGAGCAGATCAAGCAGCCGGGGTGTATACTTCGGATCCGGCCCATCGTCGAAGGTTAACGCAAAATCCGCTTTCCCCGACCCTTTGCGAAAGACCCGAAACCCAAACAAACGGCTGACAATGCCGGGAATAAAAGCATAAAAAGTCGAAATGTAAAACAGCCATAGCAGCAGTGTTTGCATGTGAATTCCCCGCTTTGTCAAAAATGGCTTTAGTCTTGCCCTTATAGGCAAGCAGCATGTCTGAGCAGTCTTCCTGCCAAGCTGCGGCTGTTCGTAAAATCTGAATAAGGAGCCGCCAAAAAACGTTACCCCCTATTTTACCACAGACGCCAAACAATTTGAGGTTTTTTCCTTAAAATCGTGTACAATGAATTCAAATCATTACTAAGCGAAAAGGAGACGTAACTATCCTATGCTGCCGCTGTACAAAAAATATTGGCGCACTTTTTTTGATATCGGACTGTTGGTCCTGACCGTCTATCTGGTTATGTTCAGTTTCAGTAAGCTGTACCAGATTGCCGCCCCCGTGTTTTTGTCATTTTTTGTGTTTCTGCTGATCGAGCCGCTCGCCCGCTTTCTGAACCGCCGGGGACTGGCCAAACCGTTTGCTTCGGCCATTTCCGTGCTGCTTTTTCTGATTTTGCTCCTGGGCGCCCTGTTCGGCATCGGTCTGTTGATCACCATGCAGGCGATGAATTTCCAGGAGAATTTGCCTAAGTATACATACATCATTCAGCAGCATTTTTCCGAGTTCACACACGTTTTGCAGCAAAAATTCGACAGCCTTCCCCCGGACGTCGCCGTGAAGATCCAAGGGTATTTTACATCGGCGACCAACGTCATGTCCCGCTGGCTGATCGCCTTTTTCAATTATATGATCGGTGTTCTCGGTTCTTTCTCCTCCTTTATGGCCAACTTCGGCATCGCCATCATTTTGGCCTTTTTCCTGAGCATGGAGATCAAGGACTGGCGCCGGATTGCACACGACAAAATGCCGAAAACCTTGAAAGACGCCTATTCCTTCCTGCAGGGCAACGTCTTTAAGGCCATCGGCTCTTATCTGAAAGCGCAGCTGATTCTGATCAGCATTACGTTTGCGATCGTTTTGGTCGGGCTGTTCATTTTGCAGAGCGGCAATGAAATTACGATGGCGATTGTCTGCGCCATATTCGACGTTCTGCCGCTGCTGGGCGTTTCGACGATTCTGATTCCCTGGATCATTTATCTGTTTATCGTAGGCAACACGTCGCTTGCGATTGGTCTGATCGTGCTGCTTGCGGTGGTGCTGATCGTCCGTCAGCTGCTGGAGCCGAAAATCACCGGAAATTCGATCGGCGTATCCTCCGCATTTTTGATGCTGTCGTTTGTCCTGATCTGCAGCTCAGTGTTTGGCGTGGCTGGTTTGATCTTGTCCCCTATTCTGCTGATATTGATCAAGGAATTAATCCAGCAGGGGTATCTGCAGCGGTGGATCCGGCTGCCAAAAGAAGAGTTCATCGTCTCTCCATTTGCCGCTTCCGGTCCCGGCGCGGGTGGTGCGGGCAGTGCAGGTGGTACGGCTGGTGCGGGCGGTGCAGGCAGCACGGCCGGCCCGACAGGGACGGGTGCAGGCAGCACGGCTGGTGCGGGTGGTTCAGGCAGTGCGGCTAGCGCAGCCGGTGTGACGGGCGCAGACAGCGCAGGTGGTACGGCCGGTGCGACGGGTGCGGGCAGCGCGACTGGTGCGGGTGGTTCAGGCAGTGCGGCTGGCGCAGCCGGTGCGCCCGGAAGAGCCCCTGCAGCTGATTCGGTTGAGCCGGAGGCTGCTCAGGAGCGCACCCCGAAAGTTCCCCCTTCCTCTCCTTCCGATAAATAATCCATGATCCGGCCAAACAGCCGGGTTGCGGCATGGGGACCGCCGGGACGGACGTTCTCCGCCACCACCGCTACGGCGTAACGCGGCCGGTCTGCGGGGCCGTAGCCGATAAACCACTGGTTGTTGCGCGGCGCGCCCTTTACAGTGGTTTGGGCGGTTCCGGACTTGCCAGCCAGGGGCCACTTGGCGCTTCGCAGCGACCGCCCCGTGCCGTCCGTCACGACGCCGCGCATCCAGGCGAGCAGCTGGCTGGCCGTCCGCGGCGAGATGGCGCCTTCGGGCGAGGCCGCCGTCCGCGGCTCCAGCCCGGCCAGCCGCTGGCCGTTGGCGAAGTCGATCCGCGAGACGATGCGGGGCGACTGGACCCGGCCGCCGTGCAGCAGCGTGACGACCAGGTTGGCCGCCTGCAGCGGCGTCACGGCGGCGTCACGCTGGCCGATCGCGGTCTGCACCCGGGCGCCAGGCTCGTCCTGCGCAAGAACGCGGGGATCGAAGACGGTCCCGCGTTCCTCCCGGGCGAGCGGGCGCAGCAGGGGCAGGCCAAGCCGGCCGGGCGCGCTCCAGCCTACCGTGCGGCCGAGCCCAAGCGCATCGGCGGTGCGGCGCAGCTGGTCGGCGGTGAGCCGTTCCGCCAGGGCGGCAAAAACCGTGTTGCAGGACTCCGCGAAGCCCTGGGCGAACGTGATGGCCCCGTGTCCCTCCCGCGCCGAACAGGATAAGTGATATTTCCCGTATCCGCCCGTGCATTGGAACTGCTCACCCGGAGCTGCCACTCCCGTCTCCAAGGCAGCTGCCGCCGTCACGATCTTGAAGATCGAGCCGGGTACGGCAGCCTGCAGGGCGCGGTTATTCCACTCCCCGCCTTCCGGCGAGATTTCCTCCGGCCGGTAGAACGGCAGCGATACCATCGCTTCAATATCTCCCGTGGCGGCATCCAGTACCACCACCGCCCCTTCCCGGATGCCTTCCTCCTTCGCCAGCTGCTCGGCGGCCTCCTGAATGTCCCGGTCAATTGTTGTGTACACCGACAGAGGATAATACGGATTATGGGGAGCACTGACACGCAGCGTCTTCTCTGACAGCCGCGCGCCCCGCGCATCCACCCGGACGGAAGCTTCGGTAGGTCCCGCGCCGCGCAGCAGCGGTTCAAGCGTTTTTTCCAGCCCTGCCGTGCCGCTCATCCGGATATGCGGGATTTCATCCGCTTGGGTTCCCCTGTCCGGACGACCGGTCCTCAATTCTCCGGCTGTTTCGTTTACGGATTCCGACAAATAACCGATCCACTGCCGGCCGTTTTCGCGGTCTGCATACCGTCTGACTACCGGAAGAACGCGCACACCGTCTACGCCGATTTCTTCGATCCGGTGGGCCTGCTGCGGGGTCAAAGCCAGTGGGCCCGTGCCGCCTGGAGCCTGCCACACCTCAGGCTGATGCACCGCCTTCAGCCGGCTGCGCAGCTCCTCGGGCGAGGCGCCGAGTACCGCGGCAAGCCGCGCCAGGCGTTCTTTTGCGCCGGGGGCATCCGCCGCGCCCTCCGCCTGCGGGAACATCGCTGCCGCCAGCACCGTTTCCCCCGCGAGCGGCCGGCCGTGCCGGTCGAGCAGACGGCCCCGGCCGCTGTCCAGCACGAGGTCCCGCTCGCTCTGCAGGCGGGCCATCTGCGCCAGCGAATGCCGGCCGCCGGGAATCGGCCGGTTCTTCGCGGCCAGCTGCAGCCAGGCCAGCCGGAGCGACAGCACGGCCAGCAGCACGGTCAGCGCAATCATTCCCGCAGCCAATCTTCTGTTCCGGGTATGCCGCATGCCGGGACCTCCTTATTGGCTTTTTCCATTCATTCCCTAGTATGTCCCCGGGTGCTTAACCAATACGCCGTTCGCCCGGATGCTGACGCCGGCATGCGGATACGGCAGCAACGCCGGACAGGCCGGCACGGGAGCTGTCCCGTACCGGCCTGCGGCATTAATAAATACTTATTGCGTAACAAACTGCGCCAGCTTGTCTTTTAACAAAACCGAAGTTTTTTCAAGCCTTTGCGATAGAGCAACCAGCTGTTCGCCTACGATTCCCTGCTCGTCGCAGAGCGAAGCCACCTCTTCCGTGGACGCCGACGACTCCTGCGCAACGGAACTGACATTTCCCATCGTTTCCGCCAGCACTTTCTGCGAATCGTTCAGACCATCCACCGAAGCGGTCACCGCATCCAGCCGCGAGATCAAATTTTCCATATGCTGCTGCACGGCCAGGAACAATTCGGCGGTCGATTCAACGGACCCTCTCTGCTCCTCGAACACGGGCGCCACCTGCGCAAACGCCGCGGCAGTTTCGTCCATTTCTTTTAAAATATTCTCCGCAATTTCAGCCACCATCGTAATCGACTCCCTGGTCTGGTCGGCAAGCTTGCGGATTTCGCCGGCTACCACCCGGAAGCCCAGGCCCGCTTCGCCCGCCCGGGAAGCTTCAATGTTCGCATTCAGCGCCAAAATATGCGTCTGCTGGGTGATGCCTTTCATCACATCAAGAATCTGCACGACAGACGACACCGTCGTTTGGAGACCGGTTAGTTTGGCAGATAGAACGCCGGCGCTCCGGCCCGTTTCCTCCGTCTGAGCCCGCAGCCGCTCCAGCCGGGCCAACCCCTCGCGGCTGTGCTCCCCGACCGATTTTGCCGCCCGCTCCATTTCGTGCCCCGCTTCCGAAGCGGAGCACATCCCTAAAGCAATCCGTTCGCTCAGCTCATTGCCCCGCTCCGTCTCCGTCGCGAGACTGCCGGCTCCGCCCGCAATTTCTTCCGTGGCAGCGGCGATTTCTCTTGCCGCATCAGCTGTTTTGCGGGACACCTCGCCAAGCGCCGCCGCCGTTTCCAGCACTTCCCCCGCCGTACCGGCGGTATGTTCAACCAAGCCCGAAATCCGCTCCATCATGACATTAAAATCGGCGGACAACCGGCCGATTTCATCAGAGGAGACATGTGAGGTCCGGACAGTAAGGTCTCCTTCGGCCCCGCGCAGCATCAGGCGATGCAGCGCATTTAGCGGCCGGGATACGATACGCATCATCCACAGGCCGATCAGGACCGCCAACAGCGCAGCTGCTCCGATCGTTAGGAAGGCGTCCGACCAGATCGCTCCGGCGTCCTCAGTCAACGTGTCCGAAGGCATGACGCCAAGCAGCTTCCAGCCCATTGGATGGACTGTTCCGTAAACAGCTAAGATCGGTTCGCCTGCTTCATCCCGTGTAGGCAGCGACCCGTGTTTTGCCGTGATTCCGGCGAAAAGGGTTCCTCCCAGATTCAAATACGAATCGGTTTCCTGCGGTTTGGACGAAAAGATCGGCTGATCCTGCTCGGTCACCAGCTGAAGATAGGAGCCTGTGCCTAAGTCCACACCCTGCAGCTGCTCCGCCACAGCGGAAAGCTCCAGCTCCAGCACGGCGGTATAGCCCTCCAAGCCGGCTTCAGCCTGATTGGATTCAGCCAGCAGGACCCGCGCGGCGCCTGCTTCTCCGGCAGTTATCACACGCCATACCGGATTTGGGCTGGATGAGGCGGACTTATACCATTCCTGCGTGCGCGCTTTTCTTAGAAAAGACGGATCGGCTTGTCCGGCCGCGATGCCCTCCAGGCCATTTTCAGCCGGTATCCAGTATACCGCCCGTATGCTCTGCATGAGCGATGCCAGTTCCTCCACTTCATTTTGCGCTTCCTGATCCGCCCGCTCCTTCACGGAAGGGTCAGCGCCCGGACGGAGCGCTTCGCGGACTGCGCTCCGCAGCCCCCGGTCTTCCGTTATCCGGCGCACCGCATCCTCGTAACGCAAAAATCCCGCTTCCAGCTTGTCCGCCGTCTGTATCACCGTCTGCTCGCTCGCTTCCAGCACATGCTCTTCAATCGTTCGTCTGGCAGTATTGTAGGAAATGCCGCCCAAAGCCAGGACCAACACCATTGACGAAACGAAATAAATAACAAAAAGCCGCGTTCCCACCGATCTGGAAGGTCGCAGCTTGCTAAAGAACGATCCACTTCCGGCTTGATGCTTACGAATAACGATCACCCCAACCTTGATTTTGCCGCATCACATAAAACAGAAAAACCTGCTTATGCGCCGCAGCTATACGTTTTTACATCATAATTCAGAACGGCTGGCACACGATATGATCTATGAGGTAGACAAAAGACCTGTTTTATAGGTCTTGAACCCCACTCCTTTACGTCCTGTCTCAAGCCCCGCCTTCCTTGTTCACACGCGCGAACGTACACTCCTGAGGCCCTAAACCGTCTAACACCTGAAAAAAAGCCGCTCCCGGCCAACTGGCCGAAAGCGACTTCCAAGTCATCTCGTTATTCAGATGTTGTGCATAAGCCTTACGAAATCCTTCGTAACACGGCGGATCAAGCTTCTGCCCGCCCCATTCGTCCTGTGCTGGCACGCACCTTGCGGATAGCTTAACCTTACACTGTAAACGAAGACAGCTTCTGCTTCAGCTGGTCCGAAGCGGTCTCCAGCTTGGCGGACAGTGCCACCAGCTGATCGCTGACGTTCTGCTGCTCGCCGCTCAGCGAAGCGACTTCCTCGGAAGTAGCCGACGATTCCTCCGCTACCGCGCTGACATTCGCCATCGCATCCGACAGTACCACCTGGGAATGGCTGAGGCTGTCAATCGACGTGGTAACCGATTCGAGACTGGCAATAAAGTTCTCCATCTGCTCCTGAACGGAAACAAAAATATCGCTGGTTCCTTTTACGGACGTCATTTGTTTCTCGAACAGCGGAGCGACATCGGAGAGCACCTGTACGGTTTCGTTCATCTCCGTCATGATGCGGTCGGTAATACCTGCAACGACGGCAATCGACTGCTTGGACTGGTCCGCAAGCTGGCGGATTTCATCCGCCACGACCATAAAGCCGCGGCCCGCTTCGCCTGCTCTAGCCGCTTCAATTGTAGCGTTGAGGGACAGGATATTCGTCTGCTGCGTAATATTCTTCATAACATCCAGCACTTTGATCACCGAAAACGCTGTTTCCTTCAGGTCATTAACCTTCTGCACAAGCGCGTTTGTCATCTCGCCTGTCTGGCTTGTCTGCTTCAGCAGCTCTGCCAGCTGTTTGGCCCCCTGGCCGCTGGAACGGCCAACGCTTCTTGCAGCCTCGTCCATTTCGCGGTTGGCGGCGACCACGGCCTGCATTTGCTGGCCGATCTGATCGGTCAGCTCGTTGCCGCGTTCCGCCTCAAGCGCCAGGCTGCCTGCGCCGCCGGCGATTTCTTCGGTAGCCGCAGCGATTTCTTTGGCGGAGATTGCCGTCTTGCGTGACGCGCCCCCAAGCTCGCCGGCGGTTTCCAGTACTTTGACTGCTGTTTCGTTGGTTTCAGAGACAAGTTCCGTAATCCGTTCCATCATCATATTAAAGGAAGCGGACAGCTGGCCAATCTCGTCTTTGGACGTGTATTCCGTACGGACTCTAAGGTCTCCCTTAGCTCCGACGACCATCAGATCCTTCAATCGGGCGAGCGGACGGGCAATCATCCGCACCATCAGCATTCCGAGAAGCACGGCGAGCACTGCAGCTCCGGCGGCGGAGATGAAAGTAGTCAGAAGGATCGGCCGTGCGCCCTTAACCAGTTCTCCAGTAGGAACCATGCCGGTCAGTTTCCAGTCCGCACGGCTGAGGGAACTGAACGCCGCCAGCATATCTTTGCCGTCCGTATTCGATTCTTCGCGGCTGCTCATATTTTTTTGAGAATCTTTGATAAACGTGAATTCGCTTGCTTTGCCTGCCTCTTCGGTGTTGCTTGAGGCAACAACCATGCCGGAGGCATCTACCAGCTGGATACGCGATCCTGACCCAAGATTAACCGTAGCGAATGCCGATTCCAGCATGCTGTTCTTGAGCTCGATAATGACGGTATATCCGCTCGTATCGCCCAGATTTTTCAGCGGACGGGCCATTGCCACATTCGGTCTTTCCGTGCCTGTAACGGCAGTTGTGAACCAATAGTTGGACTGGCTCGCCAGCTTGTCCGAATAAACCGGCTTATACTCTTTGGAATTGGCCACAATCTGCTTAAACCACGCTTCCGAGCGGACGCCGTCGCTGCTGAACGACGAGGTGCCGGAGGAGATGATCGAAGCATTCTCGTCGTCCGGAACCAGCGTGATCGCCACAATGTTGGTATCCGTGGTGGACTGGCTGGTCAGCTTTTTGCCGATATCGTTGGTGGCCGTGAATTTCTCATAGAAATTGTTGGCTGACTGCAGTTTGGTCAACTGATCCTGAACCTGCGGGTCGAAGAACAACTGGAGCATCATATTCTCATATTGTTTAAGGTAAATGTCCATTTTCTCCGCGGTCTGGATGATCGTCTGCCGATTGGCTTCCGCGACATTCTCCTTGATGGTGTTCTGTGCTGCATTAAACGACAAGATTCCCAGAACCAGCACTACAACGATAATGCTCGACAAAAAGATAAGAAACAGCTTTACGCCAACCGATTTCACCGGGTTGACTTTTTTGACTTGATGCAGCGACCCGTTCAATACTCCTTTGAAGCCCCGTACGGACTGCGGTTTGTCTGCAGCCTGGGCGGGCTGCTTCTCCTTGCCCGAATCGTTACCCATTCCCCGGTTCTTGGGTCCTTTGGCCCCTTTTCCCGGCTTCACCTGGAACAAAGTTTTCTTGCCCTTCTGCTTTGATCCATCCTCGATTCGTTTGTCCTGCTGCTGATCCTCCTGCTGAGGAGCACCCATTCCGATCACCTGCCAGTTGAATTGTTTTAGGAAAATTGAAAACGGTCTATTTCCTATATATCGGCAGGCTTTGGGAATTTGTTTGCCTTTTTTAAAATAAATTTACAAATCGCGTGACATTCTGCTCAGACTCACACCAAAAACGGGACTTGCAGATTAGTCTGCAAGTCCCGTCCAAGAACATCATGTTATTTCTTTTTGCGCATCATGTCGAAATATGCGACAGGCTGTTCCACCTTCATCCGGACTTTTTGGAGCGGATGACGTGCAGCATCGATCGGCTGGCCTTCTTCATCCCACAGCTCGCCTACCGTCTGCCGGAAGGATACGTGGTTTGGACCAAAAAATTCTATTTCCTGCCCCGGCTTGAAATGATTGCGCTGCTGGATGAGCGCCATTCCGGTCGAAGCGTCGTATTCCAGAACCAGACCAGCAAAGTCATACGGCGCCGGTTTCTCTTCCGGCTCGTAAATATGGTCTTCATGGTCCGGCGTATCGTAGAAAAAGCCGGTATTAAGCGGACGGTTGGCGGCTTTGTTCAGCTCATCCATCCACTCCTGCTTCAATTCGTAATGCTCAGGGTCTTCCATATAAGCGTCGATTGCCTTCCGGTACGCATTAACGACCGTAGCCACATAGTGGATCGACTTCATACGTCCCTCGATCTTAAAGCTGTCGATGCCGGCTTCAATCAGATCGGGAATACGCTCCAGCATGCACAGATCCTTGGAGCCCATTGTAAACGCATTGTCCTCCGGCTGGCGCAGCGAAAGCCGTCCGCCCGCGTCCTCTGCTTGTTCCTCGGATACCCAGGTATCCTCCGGACGAGCATCCTGAAAAAGATCGTATTTCCAGCGGCAGGACTGGCAGCAGCCCCCGCGGTTCGAGTCCCGGTCGGTAAAATGGTTCGACAATACGCAGCGTCCAGAATACGATGAACACATCGCGCCGTGAATAAATGCTTCGATTTCGATATCGACATTGGCTTTAATCTCGGCGATTTCCTCCAGGCTTGCCTCCCGTCCCAACACGACGCGCGGCAGTCCTTCTTCCTTCCAGAAGGAGACCGCCTGCCAGTTCAAGGTGGACTGCTGGGTGCTGAGATGCACCTCCAGCCCGGGAACAGCGCGCTGCGCCACTTCAATGATAGCGGGATCGGCCACGATAATCGCGGCAATGCCGGCTTCATACAGATTGCGCAGGTATTCCTCAATGCCCTCAATGTCTTCGTTATGGGCATAAATATTGGTCGCCACAAACACTTTGGCGCCGTATTTACGCGCGAATTCCACGCCTTCGCGCATTTCTTCAAAGCTGAAGTTGTCCGCATTGGAACGAAGCCCGTATTTTTGTCCGCCGATATATACCGCATCCGCCCCGTAATGGACGGCGAATTTCAATTTTTCGAGATTGCCTGCCGGAGCCAGGAGCTCCGGTCGGTCCAGGCGGTAGCGTTTGCCCTTAAACTTAGGCTTGGCCATGGTACTCATCCCTGTACTCCCCCTTGTCGCTTGTGTGTAAGTTCTGTCCGGCCGCCCATCAATAAACCTGTTCTTTGTAAAAGAAACCAAAAGACAGCTCGCGTTCCGGGTCCTGCAGCGACCGCACTTCATCCAGCCATTCTTCCCGGAAGCGGTACCCGTCCGGGTCCGCTGCATAAGCGTCGATCGCCGTCCGGTAAGCGCGGACAACCGCCGTGTTGTAGGCTTTGGATTTGAGCAGCCCTTCAATCTTGAAGCTGTCCACCTTGGCCTCCATCAGCACGTGTAGGTCCTCCATAATGCAGATGTCGTCGGAGCTCATGATGTGAGTGCCGTTGTCGTCTTCATAAATCGGAAATTTCTCGTCCGGCCGTTCCGCCTCGACCAGAAACAGCCCCCGTTCTTTGCCAAGGCTTCCGCCGTCGACGGGACGTCCCTGGTGCGTCATATAGCTCTGGACCAAGCGCCGTTTGGAATGGTAAATATGCGTCATCCCATGCACCTGCACCTGCGCTTCCACTTCGAGCAGCGGCATCATGCCGGTGATTTCCTCCATGTTCAGCTCGCGGGCCAGCACCGCCCGCTTTGCGCCTTTACGCCCCCAGTAGTTGGCGGTAGCATAGTTCGTTGAGGTCATTTCGGCGTTCCAGTGGAGCCGCAGGTCCGGAGCGGACCGCTTCACCGCAGCCAGCACGGCCGGATCGCCGAACTCGGCTCCGTCAATGCCGGCCTCCGCAATAGCCCGGATGTAATCCGGCAGCTCGGCAAGCAGCTTGTTGGACATAATCGCGCCAAGTCCGGCATAGACCTTCGCCCCCCTGGCATGCGCCATCCGGACCGCTTCCGCCGTCTCCTCCAAGCTGAAATGTCCGGCCAGCCTCATGCCGAACCGGTCGTCTCCGATCAGCAGCGCATCCGCGCCGGCGTCAAGCAGTGAAGCGGCCTCCTCCAGGGAGGCGGCCGTCGTCAGCAGCTCGGGTATGTCTCTCATGGTAGTTCCCCCATCCCGGCGGCAGGAGCCGCCGTTCTATTTCGTAATACACAGCTATCTGCTGCCGTTATCCTTCTGGTTGGCGAGATGCTCTTTGTAAGTCCGGGCAAACAGATGTCCCCGCGAGCCGTCGTTTTTCGTTACGTAAAAATAGTAATCCGAACGCTCCGGCTCAAGCGCCGCTTGAATGGAAGCCAGCCCCGGGTTGCAGATCGGCCCAGGCGGCAGCCCTTCATTGCGGTACGTGTTATACGGGCTCTCTACCTCAAGGTCCTTGTAAAGCAGCCGTTCTTTGGGCTGGTCCAGCAAATACTGCACCGTCGCGTCAATTTCCAGCTTCTGTCCCTTCTCCAGCCGGTTATAGATGACACCCGCCACCAGCGCCCGTTCTTCGTCGAGCACAACCTCCCGTTCCACAAGAGAGGCCACGGTCAGCAGTTCGTGGAGCGTCATTCCGCGTTCCTTCAGCTTCTGTTCCCAATCCGGCAGCGTGGCAAGCTTATTCTCCAGCTCCGCGGTCAGCCGGGCGACCACTTCCTCCGGAGTGCTATCCTTTGCCATCTCATACGTCTCCGGAAAAAGATATCCCTCCAGCCGGTGGCGCAGCGCCTTGCCTTCCGGGATAGCTCCGGCGGCTTCGCCGGCAGCGCCGCCGCCCGAATCAAGCAGCTTCTGGAACACCTCGGGACCGGTGCCCCAGGCTTCCCCAAGCGCCGCCGCAACCTGCTTGGCCGTGTAGCCTTCGGGAATTGTAAAGGTCACGGTTTCCTTCTTGACCACGTCGCCCGCATTCAGCCGGGCAATGAGCTCGTCATACGTATCTCCAGGCTTCGCGCTGTACGTTCCGGCTTTGAAGCTGGAGCCTTCGCCGCTCCATTTTAAATAGCCTTTGAACAGCAGCGCGTTGCGGATAATGCCGTTATCCTCCAGCAGGTCGGCGATTTGAGCGCTGCCCATCCCCTGCTCAATTGTAATAGTGACCGGCTCGCCCGCAGGCTTTACCGGCTGCATGCCGTTCCATATATACCATGCCGCCCCTCCGGCGGCTACGGCCAACAGCGCCACAATTAACAGCACTGTGCGGATTGCGGATTTCAACACCTTCTCCTCGCTTTCCAACACTTTATATTAAAATTTCATTAGCTGAATTTCAACTATTATTTTCTCCCGTACACCGCAAATGCTGGAAAAATGGATCGGCCAGCATGTCCCCTCATGCAAAAGGAGCGCGGAATACTCCGCCCTCCTTCACACATTCGCTTGGTTTCCTCCCGCCGATCAGGTCAGTTCTCGTCCCCGGGGAAGGTCATCTCATCGTACAGCTCCATTACGTCTTCCCACTCGTCGTCATCCTCGATACTTTCCAGCTCAGGGACGCCGTCCGGGGACAGGACCAGACGCAGCAGCACCGGCTCGGCTCCGGCTTTCGCCGGCTGCAGCACCGCATAACCGCGGCCGGACACTTCAAATTCAGCAATTATATCGTAAACGGAAGATTTGCCGTTCTCCTCTTCCAATTCCACGCTTTCACCAAAGGCTTCCTTTAGTCTGGAGGTCCATATCGCCCGGTCGGCGGAAAACTCAGTCATTCCCCGCTCCCCCGTCAAGCTCGTCGACAAGCGTGTTGAACGTCTCTTCGACGATCGCCCACTCTTCATCGTCTTCGATCATGAACAGCTGCAGATCGTCCCCGTCTTCCTCGTAGCGGAAAGCGTACACTTCGTCCGTTTCCTCATCCTCGGAATCCAGCGGCACCACCATCATATATTTGGAGTCCGAGCCGTCCACTTCAAATTTCATGATGACCTCGAATTCCTCTTCGTTCCCTTCTTCATCGGGAATATAAATAATTTCCGGCTCTTCTTCCATGCCGATCTGCTCGTTAGACATATGCGCACCCCTCACCTTTTACTGTTGGCATCCAAATAATTTTGCAAAATCAGGACTGCGGCCATTTTGTCCACAACCCCTTTGCGTTTCTTCCGGCTGACGTCCCCTTCGATCAGCAGCCGCTCCGCAGCCACCGTCGACAGTCGTTCATCCCAAAGGTGTACGGGCAGGTTCGTTGCTTCCCGCAGTTCGCCGGCAAAAGCCTGGCATATTTCGCCGCGGGGTCCAATGCTGCCGTTCATATTCTTAGGCAGCCCGACCACTATCTCCTCAACCTCATGATTCTTGACCAGCTCCAAGATGCGCTCCATCTCGCCGCCGTCCCGCCGGCGCTCGATTGTCTCCAGCCCCTGGGCAGTCCAGCCGAACGCATCGCTGACCGCCGCGCCGATTCTGCGGTCCCCGTAATCCAATCCGAGTATCCTCATTTGGCGCGGTCCGCCCGCTGATTGGCCAGATAATACCGGACCAGCTCTTCGATCAGTTCATCACGTTCTTTCCTCCGGACTAAACTTCTCGCATTGTTGTGACGAGGAATATAGGCGGGATCTCCCGACAACAGATACCCTACAATCTGATTAATCGGATTGTATTCCTTCTCCACCAGCGCATCGTGTACCGTTAGCAGAATCTCTCGGGGAGAAGCTTCCTGTTCATCGCCCTTCACATTGAATTTGACCGTTTTGTCCATGGAGTCCATCTGTGACACCTTCCTTCTGCAAAACCGCCGCCTTGGGGGTCCGCAATGTTGCTGCTGTACAGCTTTTTGTTTCGCTTTCATCATAACATATTCAGGGCCTTACAAGGAAATCCTTCCACAAAATCGCGCATTTTTTGGCAGTTTGCCTATATCATTTGTGGAAATTTGCAATCATAGATTCCGAAAGTCCCGGCTTCTAGGCAGACGATTGGCGGCTGTTCATCCGGTCAAGCCGAGCTCATGAGCTTTCCGGCTGCGGCGGAGCATACAAAACGATTAGCCCGCTCCTAGTATGTCCTGCCTATTCCTCGCTTCATTCCCTCTTTCTTCGCCGGACAGGCAAAAAGAGCGCCGCTCCCGCCGCTGCAAACATGCGAACCCGGGAAGGGCGCTCTTTTTTGGATTCAAAAGAGCATTTATCTTCTGCTCTATAAACCGCTGTTACGCTTCATTAAACAGCTGTGTCCGGCGCATTACGCCAGCGCGGTGACAAGCTCCTCCGCTTTGGCGAGCGCATCCTGCAGCTTCGATGCGTCTTTGCCGCCGGCTTGCGCCATGTCGGGACGCCCGCCGCCTCCGCCGCCGCAGACGGCCGCGATGTCCTTGACCAGCTTCCCGGCATGGAAGCCCTGCTGCGTCAGCGCCTGCGGAACGGCAACAACAAAGTTGACCTTGCCGTCCATCGCCGCGCCCAGCACCAGTACCGCCGCCGGCAGCTTCGCCTTCAGCTCGTCGGCCGTCGACCGGAGTGCATCCATGCTGGCAGCCTGCACTTCGGCGGCCAGCAGCTGGACGCCCGAGCCGATCGTCTTGACGTTCGACGTAAGCTCCGCGGCAACCCCAGCGCTCAGCTTCGACTGCAGCGACTCGTTTTCGCGGGACAGCTCCCGCACCTGCTGCTGCAGCGCTTCGATCCGCTTCGGCACGTCGGCCAGGTTCGACTTCAGCAGTCCGGAGGACTGCTTGAGCAGCTCCAGCTGGCTCTCCATGAACTGGTAGGCATAGCGGCCGGTTACCGCTTCAATCCGGCGTACGCCCGAGCCGATCCCGCTTTCGCTCACCAGCTTGAACAGGCCGATCTGCGACGTATTGCGGACATGGCAGCCGCCGCACAGCTCAAGGCTGTAGTCCCCAATCTGTACGACCCGCACGATGTCCCCGTATTTTTCGCCGAAGAGCGCCATCGCGCCCATCGCTTTGGCTTCCTCGATCGGCTTGTTTTCGATTACCACATCGGTGCCGCGCCAAATTTGCTCGTTAACCCGGCGCTCGATATCAGCCAGCTCTTCGGGTGTAATGGCGCCAAAATGGGAGAAGTCAAACCGCAGCCGTGCGCCTTCCACGAGCGAACCCGCCTGGTTGACATGCGTGCCAAGCACTTCCTTCAGCGCTTTATGCAGAAGGTGAGTCGCCGTATGATTTTTGACGATGTCTTCCCGCTCCGGCCGGTTCACCTCGGCGCGAACCTTATTGCCCATCTTGAGTTCACCGGACAATACGGTTACCAGATGCACATGCTGGCCGTGCGGAGCCTTGAACAGACCGGTCACTTTGGCCTGGAAGCCGTCGCCTGTAAGCACCCCGGTATCGCTGACCTGGCCGCCGCTCTCCGCATAAAACGGCGTCGCGTCGAGCACCACCTGGCACTGCACGCCTTCACCGGCTGTATCCGCCAGCACATCGTCCACCACAAGCGCCGTAACAGTGGCTTCCGCGGTGTAGTCTCCATAGCCAACGAACACGCTAGGTGTCGTGAAGTCGGCAAGCGCTCCGCCCTGCACCTTCATTCCGGCACTTTCGTGGCGGGCCGCACGCGCGCGGTCGCGCTGCTCCTGCATCGCCGCCTCAAAGCCCTCGCGGTCAACGGTCATCCCGAGCTCAGCCGCATAGTCCTCCGTGAGGTCCAGCGGGAAGCCGTAGGTGTCGTACAGCTTGAAGGCGTCGGCGCCGCCGATGACGCTGCGTCCTTCTTCTTTTGCCTTGGCGCTGACTTCAGCCAAAATGTTTAATCCGTCCGACAGCGTCTCATGGAACCGCTCTTCTTCGGTGCGGATGATTTTTGCAATATACTCGCGGTTCTCCACCACTGCGGGGTAGTAGACCCCCATGATGTCCCCGACCGTTTCGGTCAGCTCGTACATGAACGGACGGTCCAAGCCAAGCGTTTTGCCGTAGCGAACAGCGCGGCGCAGCAGCCGGCGGATAATGTAGCCGCGTCCTTCATTGGACGGAAGTACACCGTCGCCCACAGCAAACGTAACGGTCCGGATATGATCGGCGATGACCTTCAGCGCAATGTCGTGCTCAAGATTTTGCTTGTAAGTAATGCCTGCCATTTCAGCGGTCCGCTGAATGATTGGCTGGAACAGGTCGGTATCGAAGTTGGAGTCCACATCCTGCAGGATGGAGGTCAAACGTTCGAGACCCGCGCCTGTATCGATGTTTTTGTTCGGAAGCGGCGTGTAGCTGCCATCCTTGTTATGGTTAAACTGCGAGAAAACAAGGTTCCATACTTCAAGCCAGCGTTCATTTTCGCCGCCCGGATACATTTCCGGATCGGAGAGGTCGCTGCCGTAAGCTTCGCCGCGGTCGTAAAAAATTTCCGAGCACGGGCCGCAAGGTCCTTCGCCGATGTCCCAGAAGTTTTCGTCGCCCAGCTTGATGATGCGCTCCGCCGGCAGTCCAATTTTTTCATTCCACAGCTTAAACGCTTCCTCGTCTTCACCATATACGGTAACGGAAATGCGCTCCGGATCGAAGCCGATCCATTCCTTGCCCGTCAGGAACTCCCAAGCCCAGGTGACCGCTTCTTCCTTAAAGTAATCACCAATCGAGAAGTTGCCGAGCATCTCAAAAAACGTATGGTGACGGCGCGTCTTGCCCACATTTTCAATGTCGTTTGTTCGGATACATTTTTGCGAGTTCGCAATCCGCGGGTTCTCCGGCTTCACACGGCCGTCAAAATACGGCTTCAGCGGCGCCATTCCCGCGTTGATCCACAGGAGAGACGGATCGTTATGCGGGACGAGCGAAGCACTTGGCTCGATTTTGTGGCCTTTGCTTGCGAAGAACGCCAGCCATTTGGAACGGATTTCACTTGCTTTCATCGGTACATGCAGCTCCTATCTGAATTAGTTTTGGCATTGGCCGGTATAACGCAAAAAACGCCCCTGAATATACATTCAGGGACGATTGGAATCGCGGTACCACCCTGGTTATCGCCGGTCTTTCGCAAACCTCCCCTGTCCATAAGCTTGTCTTACGGACGGGCAGCCGTTTGCCAAAAACGGCGATCGCCTTATCGCGGCGGGTTAACGGGCGCCACCCGGCGGGATTTCCCCGCACTCCGAAATCAGCTTTCCGATCCGGCCGGTCTTCCAGGTTCTCGCAGCCAATACGGATCATTCCGTAAAGGAACCTGTTCTCTGGGCAAGCCGCTGCCGGCGTACTCTATTTCATCTTCGCGTTAAATTATGCAGCTATAACATTTCAAGTATAGCCAGAGCCCCGTCCGCTGTCAATCTCGCCGGTATGCTTGCTGCTGCCTCATTTCCCCCTTTTAGGAATCAGGTAAGGGAATGTGACACAGACATATATGAAAGCCCGCCATTGTGATACATTTAGGAGAAGCGCATTGCTGCAGCATATAGAGATAAAATAGAGACAAAGGATGGGAGAATGCATGCGAAATTACGGTTTTGCAAGAGCCGCCGCCGCCTCACCCGAGCTCCGGGTTGCTGACCCGGCATTTAACGCGTTGCGGATTATTGAAGCGGTGGTGGAGGCGGATAAGCAGGAAGTGGAGTATTTAACCCTGCCGGAGCTGTGCATCACGGGATATACCTGCGCGGATTTGTTCATGCAGCGGAACCTGCTGGAAGCGGCATCCGAGGCGCTGGTTACCATTGCCGAGGCCACTGCCGCGCTGACGCCTGTCGTCATACTCGGACTTCCGGTCGATATCCGGGGCCGTCTGTTTAACTGCGCCGCCGTTCTGCAAAAAGGCAAAATTCTCGGCCTTGTGCCAAAAACCTGCATCCCGGGATATAGTGAATTCTATGAGCCCCGCTGGTTTGCCGGCGCAGAGGAACTGGAGGTCACGGAAATAACGCTGGGCGGACAGACGGTGCCTGTCGGGGCCGACCTGCTTTTTGTTTGCGAGAGCCAGCCTAATCTCTGCTTTGGTGTAGAGATCTGCGAAGACTTGTGGGTGCCTGTACCGCCCAGCAGCCTGCTTGCTCAGGCAGGTGCCGTGCTGCTGTTTAATCCTTCGGCCAGCAATGAGCTGGTCGGGAAAGCGGACTATCGGCGCCAACTCGTCTCGGGGCAGTCGGCCTCCTGCGTCGCCGCTTATGTCTATGCAGCCTGCAACACGGGCGAATCGACGACCGACGTCGTGTTTGGCGGGCATTCACTGATTGCGGAGAACGGGCAGCTGCTGGCGGAGTCGGAACGCTTTACGCATGAGACCCGGATGATCGTTGCCGATATCGATGTCCCGCGTCTCCAGTATTCGCGTATGGTAATGGGTACCTTTCGCGCGGGCCGGGGCGGCGGACGGTTCCGGGAAATCCGCTATGCCGGTCCGGCTTTTTCCGGGCCCGTGCTGGCGGTTGACCGGCCGGAGACGGCCGCCCGCGAATTGATGCGCCGCATTGATGCAATGCCGTTTGTGCCGGGCAATCCGCTGCGGCGCGACGAACGCTGCCGGGAGATTTTGGACATCCAGACATCGGGATTGATGAAGCGGATCCGCCATATCGGCACCAAACAGGCGGTCATCGGCATCTCGGGCGGGCTGGATTCGACGCTCGCGCTGCTTGTCGCCGTCCAGGCGATGCAGCGGCTTGGACGTCCGGCAAGCGACGTGCTCGCCGTCACCATGCCGGGCTTCGGCACGACGAGCCGTACCTACGACAACGCGGTCGGGCTGATTAACGCGCTTGGCGCCACGCTGAAGGTGGTGGATATCAAGCCGGCGTGCCTGCAGCATTTTGCCGATATCGGTCATGACCCCGAAGTCTACGATCTGACCTATGAAAATGTACAGGCCCGCGAGCGGACACAGGTGCTGATGGATCTCGCCAACAAAAACGGCGGCATTGTGATCGGGACAGGCGATCTGTCAGAGCTTGCGCTGGGCTGGTGCACCTATAACGGCGACCACATGTCCATGTACAGCGTCAACTCGGGCATCCCGAAAACGCTGATCCAATACGTCGTCAAATGGTATGCCGACCACGAAGCGGATGAAACCGCCCGCGGATTCCTGCACAGCATCATTGAGACGGGCATCAGCCCCGAGCTGCTGCCGCCTTCGCCAACAGGGGAAATCGCACAGCTGACCGAAAACATTCTCGGTCCGTATGTCGTCCATGATTTTTTCCTCTATTACATGCTTCGCACCGGTGCACCACCCGCTAAAATTTTGTATTTGGCACAGCAGGCGTTCGGCAGCGGATATACCCGGGAACAGCTCGTCGAGTGGCTAAAGGTATTCTACCGCCGCTTCTTCTCGCAGCAGTTCAAACGCTCCTGCCTGCCTGACGGTCCGAAGGTCGGCACGGTCAGCCTGTCGCCGCGCGGAGACTGGCGGATGCCAAGCGACGCTTCGGCGGCGCTGTGGCTGAAGGAGATTGAAGCGCTGTAGGCCGGGACGGCGGGTTTTCGGTTCAGGAGAGCTGGTCCAGGAAGCGGCGGGTTTTCGAACCGGTCCAGGAGCCGATCCAGGAAGCGGCGGGTTTTCGAACCGGTCCAGGAGCCGGCCCAAGAAACGGTTCAGAAGCCGGCCCATGCCGCCAGGGAACAAGTTTCTAATCATCCGTCTTGAGTCCGTAAACCACCCATCCATCGTCCCTGCAATTTTTTTGCGGGGACGATAAATTAGCTATTTACAAACCCCTATGAGGCGTGTATAATTCAATATTGTTCGCAGCTAATACAACAACTTTTTCCCACTAACGAGACGTGGCTCAGCTTGGTAGAGCGCTTGCTTCGGGAGCAAGAGGTCGCAGGTTCAAATCCTGTCGTCTCGATTCCTATTACACAACAAAGACAACACCTTACGGATTTTATCCGCATGGACGTTGTCTTTTTTTGTTGCCATAACCGTAACCGAGCAAAACTTGCAGCGATTAAAAAGGAGCGTATTGAGACAGCTCCCCTTACGTTTATTTTTTCAGTGCATGGATCTCCTCTTCCGATAATCCCGTTGCTTTGGCAATGGTTGCCGTATCGATATTTAGAGCCAGCATATTTTTGGCGACTTCCTTAATTCCGGTTTTCAGACCTTCTTGCATGCCTGCCTTAATTCCGGCCTGCTTCGCCCCTTCCAGCATCGAAGCTTCATCATGCAGATATTTTTGACGAGCCTCATACAAAATGCGGGCTTCCGAATCCTGGCTCAAATATTGCAGCGTATCCATCGCTTTTTCCAATTCCGGTTCATTCATCTTCAGCACCTCCCAATGGCTTATATCTACACCCTTCAGAAACAGCAGCCAATTCTCCAATCCGCCCTGTGAAGGAATGACGTCGTCAATCTTCGGAAGCTCCAGGAAATGCACCTCGATATCGTCGATAAGCGGTATTCCCGTGCGGTCCTCACGGAGATGGAATATATTATGATATTCGTTATTTGGTAAAAAGGCGTAATTCAAAATATTAATGGTAACACATTTCATAAGCTCCTGGTATTTCCCGCCTTCTTTTAGCTGGCCTGCATACCTTTTGCTCCAATAAAACAGCGTCCGCTTCTCAATATCGTATTTATTGAACAGCTGCATCTCGATATCGATCAGCTTGCCCTCCGCCGTCTTTGCGTAAACATCAAATATAGATTGTTTGTCGAGCGGAGCTTCCTTATCAGTATAAGGATTCAACAGAATAATCTCCGTTAACTCCTGTTCCCCCGCTTCCATAAATATTCGGTTTAAAAAGGCCAGCAGCACATCCTTGTTGTTCTCGCTGCCAAAGATGCGTTTGAATACAAAATCCACTCTTGGATCGAGCAGTTCCACTAGGGCCAACTCCAATCTACAATTATATTATATCAATAGTTGCAGCCGCTCAGCTATATTAAGACCGTATTCCTTTATTTATTCATCCTGCATAAGCTTCTGGAACGATGTTTCAGAAAAAGCAACCACCCTGTCGCTGGCATCCAGCATATAAAGACGGGCTGCCTCTTTACTGGCGTACACGGTTGTAATGTATACGGGTCCTTCCGTCCCGGAATAGGAGATATCAAAGCTGTAAAACGCTTCCCCATTTATTGTCTGATCCGCACTGTATTCCTCCAAAAATGGCATTTGCCCCATGGACTTTATAATTGGCTCAACTTTGGCTTGTACAAGCTTAAATACCTTCGCCCGGGTCAGATTCTGCATGTCACGCACCGCAGGGTCGTAAATGAACAGTTCTCCGCTGTATTTGTCGACCAGATATAGAGTAGAACGGGAGGATTTTTTATCATATGCTTCAAAGCTGTGGAACCGCAGAAATCGAATCCCCTTGGATTGCAGAGAAGCGCTGCTTCCAATCTCTTGATGTACAACAGACTGAGCCGATTTTACATCCAGCGCCTGTGTGCCGGCGGCAGGTTTAGATTCAACCACCACCACCTTGGCCTCTGCATTCCATTCCACATCGGTGTTTAGCCCTTCGGCAATCATTCGAACCGGTACATAAATCGTGTCGTCTACCGCTTGTGCCGGTACATCAAGCCGCACAGTCCTTCCGTTAACAAAAGCCTCAGGTTTTCCTGGCGTAAAACGCAACGCGTCCTTCCCCAGCTCGATCACCACTAGCTGATCTGCACCCTTAAACCGGACCGTCGCGTGTAATCCTTCACTGACGGCCCGGATGGGAATGAGGATCCGCCCATTTTCGTTAATAGGCAGAGGATAATCAATATATTTGCCGTTAAGCATAAGCTGAACCGGCTGCGGGCTGTCCGCAGGCGCGGCTCCCGCATAACTTCCAGACAACAGTAAGAGGCCTGCAATCATCATCCATAACTTCGATCTCTTGTTCAAATCAAGCACCTTCTTATTTTAGTGTAAAAAATGATGTGTACCCAGCACCTCGTTTAGCTCGTTCTAAAATAAGCTATCAGCAAGATTAGATTGGTTATTTGGGTAGAACAATAAACCCGCCCCCTTCTTAGGGATATTTTACCACACCTGAGTTCACGGACCCATTCATGAAAAAAGTACAGCGGATCTCAACAGGCGATGGTTTTCTCGCAATTAAAAAGCGCGCCTCCTTCCGGGAGAGCATCCGCCTTACGGCATAAGAGTGCTCCCCCAACCAGCAAAACGACTGCCTTACGGCACAAAAAAAGCGCTCCCCCAACCGGGAGAGCGCCCGCCTTACGGCACGATCGTAAACTTGATGTTATCGAACAGCATGTACGCGAAGCCTTTGACATAAAAGCCCACTTTGCCCGCCGGCCGGTGGCCCGGGTCCGTGCCGGACAGCCTTGGTTCGCCATTGACGGAGACGGCAATGTCACCGTCCTTGACGGCCACCTTTACGGCATATTCCGTATCGGGCTGCAGGTCATGCCCCGGATTGACGACCTCCTTGATCTTTTGCCAGGAGGTATCGTACAGCACCCAGGCCGAGCTGCCATCCGCCCTTGTCTGATAGCCGACGCGGGTGGAGCCTGAAGCATCCTGCCGGTCAAAAATATACATTGTGCCGTCGTTCGGCATCTCCGGCGGCGTCTTCAGCGTAAAGTCCAGCTCATACGCCGTAAAGTTCCGGTCCAGCAGGCCGGTCGCCCCGTTCAGGATTTTGTACCGCCGGTTGCCGTCCGGATCGGCGGCAATGCTCCGGTTTGGATCAACAGGCCAGCCGTTCCCGCCATGCTCAAAGTCCGTCTCATGCATTACATTGGTAACGTTTACTTTAATATCCGCCTTGATCTGCGGATAGACGGCCGAGGTCACCGTGACCACGGTCTGTCCTTCATAGACGGCGCTGACAACACCGGTCGGACTCACCGTCGCCACCGCCGGATTTGCGGACTGCCAGGAGACCTCCGTGTTTGGCGTATCTGACGGATCGAAGCTCAGCTCCAGCTGCTTCTCCTCTCCGGCGGCCAGCCGGATTTCGTTCTCCGCAGGGATAATGCCGGCCAGCTCTGTGGACAAAGCCTTGAACTGGATGTCGTCAAACAGCATATGGTCGACATTGTTGACGTAGAAACCGACCTGGCCGGAAGCACGGTGTCCCGGATCACTTGCTTTCAGCCGCAGCCCGCCATTTAGATACACGCTAATGTCGCTGCCTTTGACAAGCATTTTGACCGCATATTCCGTATTGGGCTGCAAATCATGCTGCGGCAGCTTCACTTCCTTCAGCACCGCCCAAGCCGCGTCATATAGCAGCCAGACAGAGGAGCCGTCCGGCCGGGTTTTGTAACCGACCCGGGTGGAGTTGGCGCCCACCTGCTTATCAAATATATACAGCGTCGCGTTTTCGCCAATCGTTTCCGGCGTCTTCAGCTTGAAGTTCAGCTCATAGTCAGAGAAGATTTTCGAACTGAACGCGGTGGCTCCGTTCTTCACCTTATACCACCTGTTGTCGCCGACCTTCTCAATAGAGCGGTTTGCATCAAGCGCCCAACTGCCTGCTCCCGATTCAAAATCCGTAAAGTCCATTACACCGTCGCCGGCTTCCACCGTTACCGCAACCGTCGCTGAAGCCTGCGGGTTCTCAACCGAAGCAACGGTAATGACGGTTTCGCCGACGGACTGGCCGGTTACCACACCCGCGTTGTCCACCGAAGCGATCTCCGGATTAGCCGAAGTGAACGTCAACGCCGGATGGTCTGCATTCCAAGGCAGCACTGCCGTCCACAGCTTCACCGTTTTCCAGCGGTCCACTGTGACCTGATCGTTATACACCGCCACAGCTTCCACTGGATGATTGTCATTGCCTATTGTGGTTCCCGCCTTACCGGTAATGCCGATTTCATTAAATGGAATGTCCGGGAAGTTCGGAATGGCATCAAACACCGGTGCGTCCGGACGCAGCGACAAATCGCCGCCCGCCAGATTAACGAACCCGGGGTCTTCGTTTGTCACCCAGTTGTTCGCGTACTGCACCAGGTTGAATTTGTCGTATGCTCCATTGGCGTTTGTCTTGCCATCCCGCTTAAGCGTTGGATTGTAGATAACGTTGCCGTGGAAGGTGTTCGAATCCGGGTAGTAGCGGTTTTCCGTGAAGAAGTTCGCCAGTTCCGGATATTTCTTCAGGTACGGCGTTCCTACAAAATTGTTATTGGCCGCAAACAGCGCCTTCCATTTTGGCATGTAGTTTTTTGGAACCTGGTCGTCCGGATCGTCTCCGAGATACAGGTCCGCATAATCATAAGGAACCTTGCTGTCGACAAAAATATTGTTTTTGCTCAAAATGTACGAGCCGCCGTTGTTGCGGATAGCCGAGTTCCCCATCTTGTAAAATACGTTTTCTTCGATCTTCAGCCCCATCGTGAAGTTGTCGGGATAAATGCCCTCCACGCCGGGCTTCGTCTCCCCGATATTGTGGAAGTAGTTCCGGCGGATGACGGTCCCCCGTTCATGCGGCTGTTCACCCGCGTTCATGTAGATGGCGCCGAGGTCGGAGAAGGTTTTGCACACATCATACATTTCGTTGTATTCAATCCGATGATCATTACCGAACACGAGCACGCCGGGATGCGGCGCATCATGCAGCTCGTTATGCACCATTTTGTTGCCTACGCCGGACAGCAGGACTCCGGGATTGTAGGCCTTATGGTAATACGCAAAATCATGAATATGCGAGCTCTCCACCCTGTTGTTTCCGGGGGCAAGCGTCTTTTTGTCGCCTCCCGCCAGCGTGACAGCGGTGCCGCCGATATGGTGGATATGCGTATTGACGACGGCGTGGTTTTTCCCCGGCGCTCCGTCAAAAATGTTGTAATAGAACCGGCTTTGCGTATTAATCAGCACACCGCTGTTGGTAAAGTTGCGGATTTCGCTTTTCTCGATGCGCATGTTATTGCCGCCCACCAATACCGCGGCCGAGTCGCGGCCGTTCTCCAGGATCATCTCGGAGAAAGTGATGTGCGAAGCGTCCAGCGCATTGATCATCGGCGTTTTGAGCATCGTCACTTCGATATCCGGATTGGCGGTGCCAAATTCGGCATTTGGCATAAAATACAGCTTGCCGGCCTTCCGGTCGATGTAATATTCGCCCGGCATATCGATTTCCTCCAGCAGGTTTTGTGCAAAGTGGAAATCAGGGTACCAGGTTTTGCGGATTTTACTCATTTCGCCGTAACGGAGCGTAATGGTTTTGGCTTCCGTGTCAATGGAGGCAATCTTGTTGTATGACCACTCCCAACTGTAGCCAAAAATACCGTCCAGCCAAATATCGTCCGCCTGCTTCCAGTACTGCGGCCGGTCGTAAGTATAAGAGAAGGTTCCCCCGCGCTTGTGAACCTCGCCATCCGGATCGTACCGGTCCGGGCCCGGATCGATGATTTCATCCATCTGAACGGTCCCTTGATTCGGCCAGCGGGCGAGCGTCATTCCCTGCCCGTTGACATACAGCTCCATTGGCGGGACCTCGCTGAGGTCATTCGCCAGGTAGTAGCCATGGCGGCTCATCACGCCGTAATCGGTGATGCCAAGCCCGGCCAAGTCGGCGGCCAGCACCTTCGTTCGCGCGTCCGTATCAATGATGCGGCTGAGCACCGCCTCGTCGGTTACCGGAGTGAACGCGGACTTCGGCAGCTTTTTGGAGCCGGACAAAATGACTTCCTCACCGGGATAAGCGGTGTAGATAATCGGCTTGTCTGCGGTTCCCGAATCCTGCGCACGCAGCTCAAAGCTGCCCGAACGCTCGTATCTGCCTTCGCGCAGGTACACTTTGACGCCGCCTTTTGGCAGCTTGTTTTTCGCCTTCAGGTGGCGGATAGCGTCACGGGCTTTTTCCAGCGTGCGGAATGGCGCATTTTTCTTTCCTGAATTGGAATCGCTTCCATTAACGGATACATAAAATTCCTTGCCGGCTTTTTTTTCGGCCGGCGCGGAGACGGCAAGCGGCGGAGCGGGGCTAAGCGTGAACAGCAGACTGGCGGCTAATACAGCGATCAGACTTTTTTTCACTGGCTTTCCTCATCCTCTCGGCTTGGATATGGGCGGCTTGCCGGAAGTTTCAATCCTCCCGGCGCAGCCGCCTATGACAGCAGGTTCTCACGCCTTCCCTATCCGTGCGCTTAAGGTCTCATCTATACACCAAACTGCAGCTACTTCTTCAAGCCTTTATCCTTCAGATACTGTTCGAATTGACGCGTCACCTCCTCTACGTATTTCTCTTCGCCCGCTTCCTTCAGCTTGCCGTACAGCGTCGGCCAAGTCTCGTCGAAGTTCAGCGTTCCGGTAAGAATGCCGCGCTTGTATTCGTCCCAAACGGCGTTCAGGTTGGCGATTTCGGTATTGACCGGTTCGGAATTGAACTTGAAGTCGCCAATCGGGTTAACCTCAGCGCTGGAGTTGATTTTTTTCGTCTCTTCCCAGATATTCTCCGGCTGTCCTTCCTTCAGGTAGGAGTTGAACACGCTTCCAAATACCCAGTCCATGTTCGGTTTGTAACGGGAATCATCTTTTGCTTTGATGTAGTCGCCTTCCAGCTTGTCGTAGTGAACGCCTTCCAGACCATTACAGATCAGGTTATAGAGTTCTTTGTCCGTATTGATCAGGTTCAGCAGCATCATCGCACGGTCCGGGTTAGATGAGGTCCGGCTGATGGATTGATTTGTGGTTGCCGAGTAACCGTTTGAGAACCAGTCGCTTAGCGGAACGGTAATGACGTCAAAGCCGCCATTTTTTACTTTTACTTCCGCTTCAACACCCGGCTTCAAAATGAGATTGAACTCCACTGCGATTTGGCCTTTCGTCGAGAAATCCGCTGCTTTAGCTGTGGCAGCATCTTTGTAAATGTAGCCTTTTTTGTACCAATCGGTAACCAGACGGAAGTTGTTCAGCTCTTCCTCGGGATAACGGTACAGCTTGTAGGTTGGATCGTCTGTCTTGACATAGAAGTGGCCGTCAAGTCCAGGAACGGACCAGTATTGATCGTCATGCACCTGCGGCGTAAAGTCGAAGTTGCCGCCGAAATTGCCGAACGGAATAATGCCCTGCTCATTTTGTTTGATCTGCTCCAGGAACGGTTCGATATCCTGAACTTTTTTGATGGAAGCGGGGTCCAGCTTATATTTGTCGGCAAAACGCTTCTGAATGATGTAGCCGTAACGGGAGCCGTTGATCTGCTGGTTCGGAATCCCGTAGATTTGCCCGTCGACCGTGAGGCCGTCCCACATCACCTGCGGCACGTCGGCCTTCAGTTCCGGAGCGTGCTTGTCGAGCAGGTCGTCAAGCGGTTGGATCGCCCCTTTGCGCATCAGCTCTTCCGGCTTCATCATATATCCGGTCCAGAGAATGTCGAACTTTTCGCCGGACGCAAGCACCGTGTTCATCTTTTGCACATAGTCCCCGAGGGCGACTGGCATCAGTTTAACGGTAGCATTGATTTTTTCTTTGACGATTTTGTTGAATTCTTCCTGAATCTTCTCTTGGTCGGGCTGAAGCTGGGACAGAGGATAATACCAGATCAGCTCAACGGGCTTTAATCCCCCGCCGTCGCCGCCTGAATTCGGAGCGGTACTTTCTTTGCCTCCTGCCGCGGCGCCTTCCGCGTTTCCGTTGTTGCCGCCGTTTCCGCCGCCGCAGCCGGCCAATACGGACGCTACAAGCAGGATAAGCGCCATAACCCCATAAAACCGTTTCTTCATCTGTGTGACCTCCTGTAATTGTATTCGCATGTTGCCTCATCCAAGCAGCAGCCGTTCCGGCTGCGGTCTAAAGAACAATATAACGTGAGTTCTGTAGGCCCGCCAGCCGGGAAGGCGCTTTTCAAGGGTGCCGCAAAATGCCTGCATAACAAGCTATGTCAACCCTTGAGGGAGCCAACCGTAAGTCCTTTGACGAAAAACCGCTGGAAAAACGGGAAGATCACAATCATCGGTCCGCCAGCCAATACGGCAATCGCCATTCGCGCCGAGTTGTTCGGGAAGCTCGACAAATCAATGCCCAGCTGCGAGGTAAACTCGGAATTCGAGGTAAGAAACTCAATGCTGCTTAACGTCCGCACGAGCAGAAGCTGCAGCGGCACTTTGTTCGGATCGTCGATGTACAGCATCGCATTAAACCATTCGTTCCAGTAAGTGAACGAGATCAGAAGGCCAAGCGTGGCCAGCGCCGGCGTGGACAAAGGCAAAATGATGCGGAAGAAAATCCGGAACTCCCGCGCCCCGTCAATTTTGGCCGATTCGATGATTTCCAGCGGGATTTTTGACATAAAGCCCTTCATTACCATGATGTTGAACGGCGACAGCAGAATCGGCAGAATCAGCGCCAGCAGGCTGTCTTTCAGATGCAGGTACTGCGTAATCAGAATATAGCTTGGGACAAGTCCGCCGCTGAACAGCATTGTAAAAAACACATAAAACGTAGTGATGCGGTTGTAACGGTAATCAGGCCTCGAGATCACATAAGCGGTCATTGCGGTCAGCAGCAGGCCGAGCAGCGCACCGATAACCGTCACCGTAATAGTTACACCATAGGCCCGGAATAACATCTCCGGAGCGTCGAGCAGATAACGGTAAGAATCCAGACTGATGGATTCGGGGATAAACTGGTATCCGCTTTTGATAATCGTCTTCTCATCCGTAAGCGATACCGCGACCACTAGCACAAAAGGCAGGACGACGATGACCGACAGCACGATGAACAGCAGATTGATGAGAACTTTGGACAGTTCGAATTTTTTCTTCTTGGGCATCTTCCGGCCGCCTCCTTACCACAGGGAATGATCGGGATTGATTTTGCGTACGATACCGTTCGCCGTCAACACCAGTACAAAACCGACGATCGACTGATAAAATCCGGTGGCTGCGGACATGCTCACATTGCCGACCTCGCGCAGTGCCCGGTATACATAGGTGTCGATGACATCCGTGGAATTGTACAGGAAACCGGAGTTGTTCGGAATGAAATAATGCAGGCCGAAGTCCCCGCGGAACATGTTTCCGATAGACAGGATCAGCATAATAATGACGAGCGGAGCCAGCAGCGGAATGGTGATTTTAAAGGCCATCTGCCGTTTGGTTGCTCCGTCGATCAGCGCCGCTTCGTAATATTCGCCGTTGATGCCGAGGATCCCCGCAAAGTAGATCAGCGTATTGAAGCCCACTACCTTCCAGAGCTGCACAATAATAAGAATAAACGGCCATGGCGCGGCATTTTGATACCAGCTGACCGGGTCCATACCAAATGACTCAAGCGTGCGGTTAATGAATCCGTCCGCATGATTCAGGAAAGCGTAAGCCACGTAGCCCACCAGCACCCAAGACAAAAAGTGGGGCAAAAACAGCGCGGTCTGATAGAATTTGCTGTATTTCGCCTTGATTTCGTTCAGCAGGATAGCCAGCAGCAGCGCCACCGAGGTGGAAACCAAAATGTAAGCGGTGTTGTACAGCACCGTATTACGTGTGATCCGCCAAGCGGTATCGGTAGAGAACAGATAGCGGAAATTCTCCAGTCCTACCCATTTGCTGCCGAACATGCCGAGGTCGTACCTGTAATTTTTGAAGGCGATAATAAGGCCCACCATTGGAATATAAGCAAAAATCAATTTGTAGAGAATACCCGGCAGCGACAGCAAAAACAGCTCCCGGTTGTTCCGGAAGTGGTGCAGTTCGTTCCGGAATTTGGATTTCTTTTTACGTCCCCGCGTTTCCGGCGGCGCCGCGTATGGCTCCCGCCCGGCCAGCCCCGGTCCCGATCCCCGGGCATCGTCCGCATCACGTGTGAGTGGAACCGTATTCAACATAATCAAAGCCCCTTCCTTTGCTTCCTTGTGCCTGCCTGTGTTTCAGGCTTTGCATGTCTAAACAATAGCGCCGGCGGGGCGGAATTGTTACTGTACAATTACAGGATAGCTGTACGGGCGGGCTGTATTGATCCCGGAATGCTGTACCGGCGCGGTTTTGCGGAACTGTACAGTCCAGTACAGCCTGGTGCAGCCCTGTGCAGTGTGCAGTACAGTACAGCCTAGTTCAATACTGACTGGTACAGTCCAGTACGGCCTAATCCAGTACAACCCGGTTCAGGTGCTGAAATGGCAGAGAACGAAGAACATCTTCCGGACAGAAAAAAAGCCCGCAAACGATCCTTCTCGTTTACGGGCCAGATACATCCTTTTTAGCACGGCTCTATTGAGATCCTGTTTTTCCTCCCGCCGGCTCATCGGCTGCGTTCAATCGCCGACTTCAGCCGGTACTCCTTAGGCGTCGCACCATAGCGGCGTTTGAACAGCCGGTAAAAGTAGCTTTCGTTGCCAAAGCCGACCTTCTCCATAATTTCCGCCACGGTCAAATCCTGCTGCTCGAGATACTCCCGCGCCTGAGCCAGGCGGGTCGCATTGATCTGGTCGACCACTGTCGTCCCTTCCTGGGCTTTGAACACCTGCCCCAAATAGACGGCGCTCATCTTCAGCATATCCGCGATCCGCTGCACGTTGAGGTCGGGATCGGCATAATGCTTGTCGATAATCTCTTTGACGGTGTCGGCGAGCAGCCGGTTTTTGTCCTCCCGGCCGCTCCGGCGCTGTTCGCACACCTCATCAACTACCTCCAGCAGCACGGCTTCGATTTCGTCCAGCGTCTCTTTTTCCAGAATCCGCCGGTTAATCGCCTGCAGGTTGACTGAGACGGGGTTCAGGTTGTGATGATTCATCTCGGCCAGCGTGTTGCTCAGAGTAACGGCAAGATGCAGCACCGCGGAGAACATGTTCTCAAAGCTGAAACCGCCCAGCAGTCCCCTCCAGCTGCGGATCGCCTGCCCGGTCTCCTCCCGGTCGCCTTTTTTCAGGCCTTCGGTCAATCTCCGCTCCAGTTCCTGCGGAATCCGGAACGTCTCGTTCTGTTCGTTCGCCCGCAGCAGCTCCGGCTCAAGCACCGATCCCTTCCCGAAAATCATCCGGTAGTTGGCCCGCCGCACCGCCATATTGTAATGCTGGGTGATTTGGGTATAATCGTCAAACACATCGCTCAGCGTCACCGTAAACGTAATCCGGTAGTATTGGAGAATCGTCTTTTGCAGCTCTTTGAAGCGCTCATTTAGCGCCTCAAGCGTCCCGGTATCGCCGCCGATCACAAAAACAAGGTGACCGCTTTTCATATCCGCGGCTTCGCACGAACCTCCGCTGCGAAACAGCTCCTGGCCGATATTTGATATGGCAAAATAAAGCAGTGACTCCATCCGTGCCCCCGCCCCGCTGCCAATGCCCAGCAGATCGTCGATCTGCACCAGCGCCAGCCGGAGCGGGGACGGATAAGCGATGTCGATGCTGTACTGCTCCCGCAGCCGCAGAAACTCCTCCTTGTCCATACTTTCGCTGAGGCCAATCAGGCTCCGCAGATGATAAATTTTGGCGATATTCCCCTGAGAGGCCTTCTCCTGCTCCAGCCCTTTGAGCTTGCCGATCATCTCCGTCATGTTCGCCGCGATCAGCGACAGCTCATCTTTGGCCTCGGCCGTCCCGCTGCCATGAGCCGGCATCAGCGTAAGCAGCTGCCCCACCGGCTTATACAGCCGCAGCGAAAAGAAGACGGACAGCAGCACGGCAAGCAGCGCCGCCGACAGCGTGACCGCAATTTCCGTCCATTTCATCTGCCGGACGCTGCCAAGCACCGTATCGTAATCCTGAAGGCTGATAATCTGCCAGTTGTTCAGCGCTTTGCTCAGGTAAGTCACCTTGTATTTTCTGTCTTGATGCTTGTAGATAAAAGAATCCAGCGTACCTGCCGAGGAACTGACGCGTGGCAGCAGGTCTGCCTTGATATCAAGCCCGTCGGGAAGCTCCCCGTCGGTGGAGATGAGCACCTCGCCGTTACTGTCGGTCACAAACAGCACGTTGTCTTCCCGCTCAGCCGCAGCATTAAGCGCTTTCACGTTATCCAGCATCCAGTCCGGCCGCACCGTCAGAATCAGCACATTGTCATTTACGGAACCGAGAGACGGGCCGTCATAAATGAAAAACGCAAACACGTCGATGCCTTCGCCGCTTTCGTCCAGATCCAGGGGAATCAGCTGCAGCTTCGGCAGATCCTTGCTTGCGGCCATATAAGACTCAAGCGCACTGTAGAGCTGGCTGCTGTCCATCGCATGATTCTGAGAAGAAAAAAACCGGCGCTGCTTGCCGTTGTAAAAAATCGCGGCATGCAAATAAGGCGACGCGGCTACCGTATCGTTCAGCCGTTCAATCTTCAGAATGCTCTGCTTGTAATCGGCGCCGGCCTTCAGCGCGATCAGGTCATCGTCGTTGTAGAGGGATACCGCCAGGTTTTTTACGATGCCGTTCATGTTCTCGATATTGTAGTTGATCTGGGTCAGCAGCTTGCGGTCGGCTTCATTTTGCAGACTGAGCACTTTGCCGCGGGCGCTGGAATTCAGAAAAAACGAAGCGACAGCCAGCATCGCGACAACGAGCATAAAGCTGAGCAAAATCCGCTGCAGGTATTTGCGCGAGCGGAGCGTCTGCAGCAAGCTCATAGTCTTCCCTCCCTGCTCAATCGAAGTGACCTTACTATAATCCCGCAAGATTTTACTTGTCAATCCGCGTTATCCGCATCCAGACGTCCGATCTCTTCCAGTTCCGCCATCTCTGCTTCCGCACAGAACAGTTCGCTTAAAAGTGTCTGCGCCATCACCCGGTGACCGGCCGGATTGGGGTGTATGCCGTCACCCGAGCGGTATTCCGGATCCAGCGCGCGTTCCCGCCGGATGTGCTCCAGCAGCGGAGTCCGGAGGTCGATTATGGCATCCGCCAGGCATTCCCCGGAGAGCAGCCAGCCCGCGTAACGCTCCAGCACCCGGTCATACTCCCGGTACGGCGTCAGGTAGCTGAAATCCGAGGCGTCCTCGGGAACCAGCGGGACAGTGCTCGAAGCAGCATCAAACGGCGGCGGGGTCATGAATACAACCGCTGCTCCGGTGTCGCGAATCCGCCTGCCAAGCCTGAGCATCCCTTCCCGGTAAGCGGCAAACCGTTCCTCCGAAAAAGGGTGGTAAATCCCGTCGTTCATTCCATAACAGGCAACAACAATATCCGCTGGATTAGCTTCTAGCGCAGATTCCAGCCGGTCATGAATACAGGGCCGGGGAAACGGATGGGCCGGTTCACTTAGCCCGGATGCCGTCTCACTAGGTAAGCCAAGCCCGATCAGCTCGGCGTTAATGTCCGGACGATAGGTGCCCAGCCACCCCCGCGTGTACCGGATATACTCACCGCTGGCCGTGATGCTGTCTCCGAGAAAAAGGATCGTGGGCTTCGCGGAATCTTCTCTCATTTGAATGGTCTTCAACAATGGGTGCATGTTTCTCCCTCCTGATCTTGGCGGAAGCCTCTGAAAGCGCCGCGGCGGCGCGGGCCCGCACCCTAATGGTAGCGCTGCAGGCCGGTTTTCGCCTTCACGATCCGGACTTTTTTTAGCATGATAACGCCATGGAGCCGCAGCCAGGGAAACACCTGCATGTTAAACGGCCGCGCCCGCTGCTTGGTCCGGAAGGATTGGGACTGCTTCTAGTCCGGGGGAGGATGCGAATTGGCTACTTCCGATCCGATGGAGAATCTGCCGATTGGCCTGCTTCCGAGGGAAAATCTCCGGCCGGCGCCTCCCCTTCCCGTCTCAGCCGCCGGCGGTATGCGCCAGGCGTTATCCCCAGTTTGGCGGTAAACAGGCGCGTCAAGTAATTTGGATCGCGGATGCCGACCCGTTCGGCGATCTCCGCAAGGCCAAGCACGGTGCCGCTGAGCAGCTTTTTGGCTTCTTCGAGCCGCAGATGCAGCACATACTGCAGCGGCGTTTTACCGATATGGCGTTTCATGCATCGGCTGATGTAATCCGCCTGAAAATGCAGCTCCTCCTCCAGTACCGCCAAGTCGAAGGACTCCCGCCAGTGTCCGTCCAGATAAGCCGCGGCCGCGCGGGCCAACCGGACCGAAGGCTCCGGCACGGAGGTACGGGCACACTCCGCCTGCAGCGCCGCAAGCAGCTCGCACAGCAGCAGATGCAGCTGCAGCGCGTTCTCCGTGTTCAGACGGCTGTGGAGCTCGTTCATACTTTGAAGAATCGGCTCCAGCACGCCGGTGTCGACGGCAGCGAACTTCGGAATATACATACGCTGCTCCGGGCGAGGCAGCAGGTCCTCCACCGTCCCTTTGTCCAGCAGCGACGACCAGGGAATATCCTCCTGACGAATCTGCGCAGGTGGCGAGCCGTGAATAAAATGCACCCAATAAATCTCCGTATCTTCTACGCACGGACGGTGTCCGGTATGCGGCCGGCCGGCCTCCAGCACCAGCAAATCGCCCGCCCCGATTGCATATTCCGTGTCCTGTTCCGTCATATATAGGGTCCCGCGGGTTACGAGCAGCAGATCATACACCCCGAAGGTACGGGCAAAATGCCGGTCTCCCGCCGGCCAGACGGCATGCCCCACCGTGACAAACTGCGGCAGCGGCGGGATCGCGAATTCCAGACACAACACGGCGTTCCTCTCCTGTCAGCAAAGTCGATTTTGTGCTAGTTCAAGTCTATATTATCACTGGTTGGCACCTGCAAAAAGAGGTACATTGTCAGGGAATCGGCTTTATATGCTTTTCCGGAAACCGTCTGCTTTAAATGATGAATACAAAATAGCCAAAAATGACAAGGAGCTGTTAAATTATGCGATTCCGCCAGGTTCATCTCGATTTCCATACCTCCGAAGCAATCAAGGGCATCGGAAGCGAATTCTCGAAAGCCCAGTTCCAAAGCATGCTGCGCGCCGGGCATGTGGATTCCATCACCGTATTTTCGAAATGCCATCACGGCTGGGCTTACCATCCCAGTGAAGCTAATGAAATGCATCCGCATCTCTCCTTTGACCTGCTTGGCGAAATGATCGAAGCCGCCCATGAGATCGGCGTGCGGACGCCGGTGTATCTGTCGGCGGGGCTCGACGAAAAGCTGGCGCGGCGCCACCCCGAATGGCTGATCCGGGACGCCGAAGACCGGACGCGCTGGGTGAAGGACTTTATGACTCCGGGGTACCACGAGTTTTGTTTTAACACGCCTTACCTGGACATTTTGCTCGATCAAATCCGTGAGGTGGTTACCCGTTATGACGCAGACGGTATTTTCCTCGATATCGTCGGCTTCCGCAAATGCCGGTGCCAATACTGTGTGCGTTCGCTCCGTGAAGCCGGCCAGGACCCCCGCGACGAGGCAGCGGTGATCGCTCTCGGCGAGCAGACTTACCTGAACTACGCCCGGCGTGTCCGGGAAACGATTGATGAGGTGAAACCCGGGCTGCCGGTCTTCCACAACAGCGGGCATCAAAAGCGCGGCCGGCGCGAGCTTGCCCATGTGAACAGCCATCTGGAGCTGGAATCGCTGCCGACCGGAGGCTGGGGATACGACCATTTTCCGCTGTCGGCACGTTATGCGCAGACGCTGGGGGTGGATTTTCTCGGCATGACCGGCAAGTTTCACACCTCTTGGGGAGAATTCGGCGGATACAAGCATCCAAACGCTCTGCGGTATGAAACCGCCCTCAGTCTGGCCCATGGCGCTAAATGTTCCATCGGCGACCAGCTTCACCCGGGCGGCCTGATGGACGAGGCGACTTATCACTTAATCGGCGCGGCCTACAGCGAAGTGGAGGCCAAAGAAGCTTGGTGCGCGGGCAGCCAATCCGTGGCGGACATCGCCGTCCTGTCGCTCGAAGCGGCGCTGGAAGCCTGCCCGGAGACGGACGGCATAGCCGGACGGGACAATTTGGCCGATGCGGGCGTGGTCCGGATGCTTACCGAAGGTCACTACCTGTTCGACGTGATCGATATCGGAACCGACTTCAGCGGGTACAAAGTGCTGATCCTGCCGGATGAGGTGCCGGTATGGCCGGAGCTGGCAGGCGCTATTGACAAGTTTACCGCTGGCGGAGGGAAGGTGCTGGCTACCGGACGTTCGGGGCTCAATCCAGCCGGAGACGCTTTTGTGCTGAAAATGGGACTGGATTGGCAGGGGGAAAATCCCTGCCGCCCCGCATACTTCCGGCCCGACTTCACGCCAGGGCCGCTGCTCCCCGCTTCCTATGTGATGTACGGCGAAGGACAGCAGGTGCAGCTGAATGGCGGAGTATCCCTCGGCCGCAGAGAAGACCCGTATTTTAACCGCGATGTCTTCACCTTCTGTTCTCATCTGCACACGCCAAGCAACCGGCAGGATGCCGGGCCCGGCATGGTCGAAAGCGCAAACGGCATCTATATCGCCTGGAACGTGTTTACTGATTATGCGGACAACGGCCATCTGATTCTGAAGGAAATGGTGCTGCACGCGCTGTCCAGGCTGCTGCCTTCGCCGCTCCTTACGACCGATTTGCCGGCCCGCGGCATCACAACGCTGCAGTACCAGCCGGAGGAGCGCCGCTACGTGAACCATCTGCTGTATGCGACGCCTGTGCTGAAAGGGCGCGTTGAAGTTATCGAAGACATCGTGCCGCTGAGGGATGTATCCGTCACCCTGCGGCTGCCTTCCCAGCCGCCTGTGAAGCGGGTGTATCTTGCTCCGTCGATGGAAGAACTGCCGTTCACCTCCGGAACGGACGACGGGATCAGCTGCAAGGTTCCTTATCTGGAGAACCATCAAATGGTGGTACTGGAGCTGGCTTGACCGTAACCTCCTTGATCCTTGACTGGCGGACCATGCGCCGCCGGTTAAGCGGGAACGGGGTGCTTTCCAGACGCAGGTGTAAGAAACGGCGGCATGTTTCTCTTTCTTTTCCCCCGCTCAGCTCCTACAATTAGAGGCAAATGCGCGTTAGGAGGAAGATCAAGGTGGATATCCCAAAAGGCACCTATGGTTTCCGGTTTGCCGAAGACAAAGAGCTCCAGCTGTGCGGGCTGTTCGCCGCCGGCCACGAAGACGCCCGCAGCCCGGCTTACCGCTGGGATGGACTGGTGCGGACCGATGGACCGCTGCTGCTGTTCCAATACACCGTCTCCGGCGAAGGGGTGTACGAGTCGGAGAACCGGACCTTCCGCATCGGCGCGGGACAAGCGTTTCTCGCAGAGATCCCGGGACCCCACCGGTACTATTATCCTCCGGAAGGTAAGGAGCCGTGGGAGTTCTACTTCCTGCTGTTCCGCCCTCAGCTCATTTTGCCTCATTGGCGCAAATTCCGCCGGGAAGCCGGGGAGGCACCCTACCTGCCCATGGACTGCGCGCCGGTCAGGCTGCTGCGGATGATTGTGGCCGATGCGGGCGCGGGCCGGATCAGCGATCCTTTGATCGCCTCCTCCTGCGTCTACCAATTTGCGACGGAACTGGCCAGGCTGCCTGCCGCAAGCTTGCGGAACCGGGAGAACTGGCCGGAAAACGTGCGCCGGGCCGCCGAATTTATCGAGCTGAACTATGCGCGGATGATCAGCATCGATCAGCTATCGGAGCATGTCTCCTTGTCCAAATATCACTTGATCCGCCGCTTCTCCGCCTGCACAGGGATGACTCCTGTCGCCTACCTGACCCGCATCCGGACCGAACAGGCGATGGAGCTGCTGCGGGGGACGCAGCTTGGCCTCGAAGCCATCGCGGAGCGGGTCGGCTATTCCAGCGGAAGCTATTTTATTAAGGCATTCCGGAACGTCACGGGTCTCACGCCGGGCGAATTCCGCAGCGGAAGCGAAAGCCTGACTTACCGCAAGCTGTTTTTTGACTGACCGCAATATTCTACAGTTCTCCGTTCAACATTACTATAGATATCAAGTATCTCCTTTATTAAGATAAAGTTGCAACAAGCAATAATAAACAACTGATCTGTAAAGGAGTCTTACAAATGGACCATAAGCTTGCAGCACCTACACCGCCGCTTGGCTGGAACAGCTGGGATTGCTACGGCGCCGCCGTAACGGAAGCCGAAATTCGTGGTAATGCGGAATATATGGCGCAGCACCTCAAGGAATACGGCTGGAGCTACATTACTGTAGATATTCAGTGGTATGAACCTTACGCGAATTCCTCCCAATACCGGCCGTTTGTGCCGCTGGAAATGGATGAATATTCACGGCTGATGCCGGCGGCTAACCGGTTCCCGTCCGCGGTGGGCGGTCAAGGATTTAAACCTCTGGCCGACTATGTGCACAGCCTTGGACTTCAGTTCGGCATTCACATCATGCGGGGCATCCCCCGGCAGGCCGCCCATGCCGGGACCCCGATTTTGGGCACCGCCGCGACCGCCCGTGATATCGCGCATACGAACTCCATTTGTCCCTGGAATACGGACATGTACGGCGTAGATGCCTCGAAGGATGGCGCCCAGGCGTATTACGATTCCCTCTTCAAGCTGTATGCGGAGTGGGGAGTCGACCTGGTAAAAGTGGATGATATCGCCGCCTCCCGGTTGTACGACACGCATCAGCCGGAAATCGCGCTTATCGCCAGGGCGATCGAACGCTGCGGCCGGCCGATGGTGCTCAGCCTCTCCCCCGGACCTGCCCCGGTGGAATATTCGGCGTTTTTCTCCGGGCATGCCAACATGTGGCGGGTGACCGACGATTTTTGGGACCAGTGGCCGCTGCTCCTGGATATGTTCGACCGCTGCCGCGCCTGGCAGGGCGTGCCGCAGCCGGGCTGCTGGCCGGACTGCGACATGCTTCCGCTCGGACATATCGGCATCCGCTCGGTCGACGGCGGCGGTTCGGACCGCTGGACCCGCTTCACCCGCGACGAGCAGCGGACGATGATGTCGCTGTGGAGCATCTTCCGTTCGCCGCTTATTTTTGGCGGCGAGCTGCGCGACTGTGACGACTGGACCTTGTCGCTGCTGACCAACCGCGAGGTGCTGCGCATGCACCGTGAGAGCTTCGGCGCGCAGGAAGCGCTGCGGGAAGGCGGTCTGATCGTCTGGACCGCCGAGCATGCGGACGGCTCCCGTTACGCTGCCGTGTTTAACACCGGCGAGAGCGGCCAGGCCTATGAGCTTCCGGCCGAACGGATTGGCTTGGCCGGCCGCGCGGAGGGCGCCGAGCTCTGGAGCGGTGAACCTGCCGATCTTACGGCCGGGCTGCTCCGGACAGAGGTGCCGTCCCACGGCGTGCGCCTGTACCGTTTCAGCTAACCGCTTTATTTTTATCCAAAAAGGACGTCCACTACCGCCAGTTTAAGGCGGGGACGGCCTTTTTTTGCGTGTGATTTTTTCCGTGCGGTATACGGCTGTTCACTGCTCCTTAACCCCCCGTAAACCCTTGGGACTGAATCCCCCGTGCCGCGAGGCAAACCGCCATGATTGCATAGTTGTTAGTAGATGCGCTTAAACGGTCGGCCGCTTGCTCAAATCCGCTGTTCCAGCCGCTGCACCGTGACAACTTTTGTTTTCATTTGTCGAATCCTGTGCTAGACTCATTGTCTGATCCACCCCTATCCGGACAAGCTTCAAGAGAGGAAGAGGCCATGCGACGTTATTTCCTGGATAAACCGATTCAAACCAAGCTGCTGATTACGTTTTTGCCGGTGCTCACCCTGTCCGTTATTGTAACGGCGTTATTTTCGTATTGGTCCGCCAGCGACCAGCTGCGCAAAAACTCACTTTATTCGCTTTCGGATACCACCTATCAGACGGCATTGTTTCTCGACGACAAGTTCCTGACGATCTTTGAGCAGCTCGTCAACCTGGAGGATACAACTTCGCTGCGGAACCTGCTGTCCGCCAAAGATCAGCCCGACACACCGCAGAAGTTCAACGATATAATCGAACTGCATAACCGACTTGAAAGCGTTTACCACTCTTACAATGCCATGGTGGACTCGATTTTTGTGGCTTTTAACAACGGCCGCTCGTTTAATTTGCAGCAGGAATACGTCCCCCGGAACGTCTCGATTGATCTGCCGGCCTGGCAGGAGCGGTACCACAGTTCCGAAAAAGGCTACTACTGGCTGAACAGCCACAAGGATACCATCTTCGATACGGTGGAAAACCGCCGGGTGATCAGCAGCTTCAAAATGATCGGCACCCCCACTTCAAGCTTAAGCGGGATTGTGCTGATCAACCTGCGGGAGAGCTATTTTCTGGAGATTATGCAGAACGTTAAGATCAGCCCAAACGGAGCGCTGGCGCTCATCAGCCCGGACGGGGAGCTGTTCTCCAAAACGCTGAAACAAGAATACGCAGTAAGCGCGGACACCATCGAAGTACTCCGGGGACGGTCGGGGCAAAACGGCAGCCTTACTGTCGACAGCGCCCTCGGGGAAAAAATGAACATCGCCTACCATACGCTCCCGCTGAACGGTTGGGTGCTGGCGGCGATCGCGCCGGAGAAGGACATTCTGGAAGGGGCAAGCCGGATCAAGTGGATCGCGGTTGCCGTCACCCTGGCCATCCTGGTGCTCGTCGCCCTCGCGGCGGCACTGGCGGCACGCAATTTAAGCAACCCGATCCGCTACTTGTCCAAGCAGGTCAAACGCTTCGAACGCGGTGACTTCTCCGTGAGCTTCGACATCGACCAGCGCAACGAAATCGGCGTGCTGGCGACTGGCCTGACCCGGCTGGCCGATTCGGTTGAGCAACTGCTAAACGAAGTCCGCGAAGAGCAGGAACAGAAGCGTGGCGCGGAAATGCGGGCGCTGCAGGCGCAGATCCAGCCGCATTTTTTGTATAACACCCTTGGGTCCATCAAACATCTGATCGATCTCGGCGAAAAAGAACGGGCTTCCGTTATGGTTGGCGCGCTCACTCGTTATTTCCGGATCGGCATCAGCAAAGGCCGGGAGCTCATTACGCTTGCGGAAGAAATCGACCATGTCCGCAGCTACCTGATGATTTTGAATATCCGGTACAACGAGGATTTTGAGTTTGCGATTGAGGTGGCGGACGAACTGCTCAGCCTGCGGATTCCCAAGCTGACCCTGCAGCCGCTGGTCGAAAATGCCGTCTATCATGGCATCAAGAAAAAACGGGGCAAAGGCCTGGTCGCCATCACCGGCTATCCGGAGGGAGATACCGCCATCCTGGAAGTTTACGATAACGGCCAGGGCATCCCTCCCGCCCGCCTCGCGGCCCTGCGGGAATCGCTGGATTCGGACACGGCGGGCGGCGAAGCCCAGACATTTGGATTATGGAACGCCCACCGCCGGCTTGCGCTGCGGTTCGGCCGGCCGTACGGCATCGCCCTCGACAGCATCGAGACGGAATATACCCGGATTACCGTTACCATCCCCCGGTTCCATAAGGAAGGAGAACACCCAAATGACGAACATCAAACTGCTGATTGTAGATGACGATATGTGGATACGCGAAGGCCTGCGGCGCAACATTCCGTGGGAACGGGCGGGCATCACCGTTACAGGCGCCGCCGCGGACGGCGAAGAAGCGCTCCGGCTAATGGAGTCGCAGCGGCCGGACCTTGTGCTGACAGACATTCAGATGCCGTTTCTCGACGGCCTGCAGCTGGCCGAACGGATTAACGCCGAATATCCCGGGACCAAGGTTGTTTTTTTAACAGGCTATGATGATTTCGCTTATGCCAAGCAGGCCCTGCGTTTGCAGGCGGCTGATTATATCCTCAAGTACGAGGATTACGAGGTGATTCTGAAGGCGGCCGAAAAAGCCGGCAGTGAACTTCTTGCGGAAAAACGTGAAGCTGAAAAAGCCCGAAAAAGCCAGACGCTGATTCTGAACAAATTTTGGTCCGAGCTTCTGGACGGCTGCGCAAGCCCTGAGTGGGCACAGCGGGAAATGGAGCTGCTCGGGATTGCCGCGCCGAACCCGTATTACCGGGTGGCGGTCATCCAGCCGGACGACAACCGGCGTTACGCCCGGCCGGGCGATGGAGACAACGCGGAGCTGCTGCTGTTCTCCATTCACAACATTTGCGCCGAACTCCGCTCCGAAGCTTACCCTTACCGGTATTCGGCCGTTTACAATAACCGGGTGAATCTGCTCTTTAACCTTGCGGCACCCGGTGAATCCGGCGCTGCTGAAGCCGAGCTTACCGCCCACCTGGAAGAGATCCGCCGGACGCTGGAGACCTGCCTGAAAATGCCTGTCAGTATCGGGCTCGGCGGCTGCCGCGAAGGCATCGAACGGATCTCCATGTCCTACAGCGAAGCGCTCGCCGCTTCGCAGCTGAAGCCGATTCTCGGCGGTGCGGGCGTGTTCGTCAGCGGCGAAATCCGCCATTCGCAGAGCTCGCACCAGACCCTTTTGCGGGAAATGGAGCAGTACATCAAGGGGCATTATCACGAGGAGGAGCTGAACCTGGCCGCTATCGCCGACCATGTCCACATTTCCCCGGCCTACGCCAGCACGCTGTTCAAGAAATATAAAGGCATGAATTTTAGCGAATATCTGATCCAGCTCCGGATGGACAAAGCCGCAGAGCTGCTGTCTGCCACCGATTCGAAATCCTATGAGGTGTCCGAGCAGGTCGGCTACCGGAACCCGCAGTATTTCAGCGTCCTGTTCAAAAAACGCTTCGGCAAGTCCCCTTCGGAATACCGTAAAGAGCGCCAGTAGTCCGGGGCCTTCCGCCCGAGGACGAAGGCGGCAGAAGCCGGCAGAAGGCGGCAGTAGGCGGCAGTAGGCGGCAGTAGGCGGCAGAAGCCGGCAGTAGGCGGCAGAAGGCAGCAGTAGGCAGCAGTAGGCGGCAGAAGGCAGCAGAAGCCGGCAGAAGGCGGCAGAAGGCAGCAGTAGGCGGCAGAAGCCAGCAGAAGCCGGCAGTAGGCGGCAGTAGGCGGCAGTAGGCAGCAGAAGCCGGCAGTAGGCGGCAGTAGGCAGCAGTAGGCGGCAGTAGGCGGCAGTAGGCGGCAGTAGGCGGCAGTAGGCGGCAGTAGGCGGCAGTAGGCGGCAGTAGGCAGCAGAAGCCGGCAGAAGCCGGCAGAAGCCGGCAGAAGGCGGCAGTAGGCGGCAGAAGGCGGCAGTAGGCAGCAGTAGGCGGCAGTAGGCAGCAGAAGGCGGCAGAAGCCGAAGGAAGCGCAGCTGGAAGATAAACCACACCTTTTTTTCCGGAGTCCTCCTGCACTTTCAATTAGAGTCTGTACGCAAACTTACTTCAGCCATAGCCTCATCGAAATCACGCCAAAAAAACTTTGAACATGCTCGCTGTCTTGTCATAGCGGGTTGCCAAACGCCGATAATTTTTCATTTTATTAAAAGAGCATTCATGCTTTTCAGATTTCATCCCAGATTCCCGCCTTTTGTAGCCGCCAGAGAAAGTAGGGGTACAAGTGTACGGACT
>NZ_JBHOFD010000045.1:0-46612 GCF_046543445.1 Paenibacillus nanchangensis | reverse complement strand
CCTCGTAAATAAGGGAATCTGAGTCCGTCTCTTTGCCAAAACGCTGAATAATCAGCAAATAGGAGCCCCTGAGTCCGGCAAGAAAGTCATAGGAGTGGACAATGCAAAGCTGCTTCAAAACGCATCCAAAGTTTGGAAAAGGCGGGACTGTGTTCAGGCAGGGAATGTTGTTATAACGTGGAGTTCGCACCTTCTTGTTGACATGGTTGGTCGCATTACCACGATCCCTAACAAGTGAGGTGTCTTTTGTCAATACAAGTAAATCTATTGAATTTTTCTTACTCACCCAAGGGTCTATGCCATCTTTCCAACTGCGAAAGTTGAGAGATTTACTTAAAAGGACAGCCGCCAAGGAAAATAAAACAGCCGAACCGAAGAAGGGGGGGCAACCCCCTCGCCGGTCCGGCTTTCTCTTTTGACACAACAGGCCTGCCCCCGTATCCGCTATTCACCGCCAATACGGCGGCAGAATGGACACTTGCGGGTCACACCTCCCGTGTTGTTACACCTCCCGGGAGGTTATGCCTCCCGCTCCAGCAGGCGGAATTCGGCCAGCAGCTGCAGAACCAGCCCCTGCCCGTACAGCGTCGGATAGCGGGGAACCTCGTTATAGGCGGCGATGGATGCCAGTACGGGCGTGCCGCCTGAGACGCCGCGCACCTCCCCTTCGGCGGTGACCAAAGGCAGAAGCCCATCCACGGTAAGCCGCGCGTGTTCGAGATACGCCGCGTCCAGCAGTCCCGTCCGGACCGCTTTGACCATGCCGCAGGCGATCCCGGCGCTGGCCGAGCTTTCCTTGTAAAAATCGCTCCGGTCCAGCACCGTGTGCCACAGCCCATCCTCCGCCTGGACCTTGCGGAGCGCAGCCGCCAGCTCCCGGTACCGGCTCAGCAGTTCCTCCGGAATCCCGGCCAGGCCGCGGATATTCCGGACGATTTCCGGCACCGCCAGCATCACCCAGGCGTTCGCCCGGGCCCATCTCGCGCCGGACAGATGATTGCCCCGTGCGCAGTCCCAGCCGTGGAACAGCAGGCCGGTGCTGTCATCCTGAAGCAGGCGGAAATGAAGCAGCGTCTGCTCCAGCGCTGCTTCGGCCGCCCCGCGGTCATCCGCCGCGCGGGCCAGCCTGGACAGAAACAGCACCGCCATATATACGGTATCGGCCCAAACCTGCTCCGGGAACGCGGCATCTTCGGTTACGGTATGCTCAAACGCCCCCTCCCGGGTGCGGGGCGCTGCTTCAAGCATCCAGCGGGCAATCTCCTGCGCTTTGGCCAGATACTCTATTTTACCGCTCAAACGGTACAGCACGGGATATAAAGCATACGGCGCCATTGAGTTAATGACTCTCGCCTTATCAGACAGTCCTTCGTTACGCCTTGCCCATTCCACCGCGTAGTCCACTGCCCGCTGTTCATCCGCGTATACTCCGTAATCCAGAATCGAAATCAGACCGACGCCGGGAACCCAGTCCCATTGCTCGATATCCATCCCCCAATGTTCTCGTTTCACCGCTGTCATGTAGTCAAAAATCCGCGCTCCGGTCTCGCTTACCTTGTCTGCTGCCGTCATGTGCCGTTCCTCCCGCTCCGCAATGCCTTTTCAGCACCGCATAAGTCCGTATTTGATCCGAACTGGTCCGCCAGGACGCATTGATCCGCATTGCAATCAGGACACTATAGAGTCCGCATCGCCTTCTAGGACCGGACCGGTCTGCCGGATATGTCCGATCTGCCCAATCTATCCGGTCTACCCAATCCATCCGGTCTGCCCAATCTGTCCGATCTGCCCAATCCATCCGATCTGCCCAATCCATCCGATCTGCCCTATCTACCCGGTCTACCCAATCTGTCCGATCTGCCCAATCTACCCGGTTTGCCCAATCCATCCGGTCTGCCCGATCTACCCAGTCTGTACCGGACCCGCCCCATTTCGTATCCTTCCGGCGGATCAATCCTGTTTGACCCACAGTTTACCGGCGGAAGCGGCAAAACAAAATAAGCGCATCTATGATAAAAGTTCAAAATTCTATGATGCCGGTCCAATGTCTATTCTAAGGGGGGCACTTCACAAATGCCGGGGAAGCTTATTCTGCAGCCCCTCCGGAGAGCGGCCGCCGGGGATCAAACCCGGGATAAACATACTCCTCCGCATTAAAAAACCGTCCGCTAGCCGCAATCTCCAACAGCTCATTCAGACGCTCCGTCTCCCGCGCCAGCGCTTCCTTCATCGGGAGCGGCTCCTCGTCCCCGATCAGACGCAAATACTGCTCCATCCTCGGACGGTCACCGGGATTACGCGGCCCCGGCGCGACAGCATTCGGGTCGTATTGATCCATAATCTGCGGCCACAGCGGGTAAAGGGATTCCCGGTCTGTCGGAAAAAACGCCTGGAACCCGGTATGCAGCGTATGTAAATCCGTCTGTTCCAAAATACCGTCGACCATAGGAATGGCCAGCGCCTGCTGGAACAGCACGGTCTGGAAGTCGGCGGACTGCAGAAATTTCCAGACTTTAACGGCCGTTTCCTTCGCCGCCGCCCCCGAGTTAACAACCAAAGGCGACAGCGGCTGCATCATCAAAGCCCCGCTACCTATCCGCTGTTCGTCCACGGCCGGCGGCATGGCCACCCCAAAATCCCCCTTGCGGTTATATTCGCGGAGTTTCGCGTAATCTTGGCTGGTGGCGTACATCATCCCGATGTTCCCTTCCGCAAACTGCTTCAGCGCATGCTCGCGCTTCAGAAGGGATTCGCCCGGATACAGGCTTCCCGCCCGCTTCACCGCCCTCATCGTCTCCAGCCAAGGCATATATACGCTCAGGTCATATTTGCCCGACCGGTAGTCATAATAAAATATGCCGCTGTAGGTGCCGGACATCTCCAAATCAAATTGGAAGCTGTGCTGCAAATCCCCGGCCGGCAGGGCAAACCCGTATTTCCGCACGCCGCCTCCGGTTGCTGTGATCCGGTCCGCGGCCGGCTTTATTTCGGCAAGCGTAGCCGGCGGCTGTTCGGGATTCAGGCCGGCGGCGCGGAACAAATCTTTTCGGTAAATCAGCCTAAGCGTCTCGACACCGGAAGGGAGAAAATAAATCCCTCCCTTGAACAGGGAACTCTGCGCGTAATCCAGACTCCACTCGGGATACCGCCGCAACTCGTTTTGCCTGAGAAAAGGCTGCAAATTCTCCAAATAATTTTTGTTCACGTAAGAAGCAAGCCAGATCCGGTCGGCGACAAATACATCCGGCCCCTTCCCCGACGTAAGCAGCATGTTCAGCGTATCGTTATAGCTCTCTGACGGAATGTCCATCAGGACGATTTCCGCCCCTTCCGGATTCGTTTCGTTATACCGCCTGACCGCGTTTTGCACTTCCAGATTGTTTGCCCACTCGTTTAAAGCGACCTGAATCCGCACCTTCTCTGGAGTGCTTTCTCCCTCTTCTCTCCGGCCGGTTAACGGCGAACGGTCCATGATAAATAAACCGGCCACCCCCAAAACGATAAGCAGCCCTATGGCTAAACTCCATCCCCGATTCATAGCAACCTCCCGCGTTGACACAGCGTGCCGGTGATTTTACAATAAACCCATCCAATCTGCCTACATATTCCAGCAAACGGCTTCATTTGGCAAGCGTCATTTTATTTGCATACCGATCCTCTGAGGGGTAATTCTCTATGAAAAAGTGGTTCGATCGGCTGTCCAAATTTCTGTTCCTGTACAATTTCAGCATCCGCAGCAGACTCATCCTCTATTTTCTGTTTCTTGTTCTACTGCCCACAACCATTCTCGCCATTACCATTTACAACAAATCCGCCAGCATCATCGGACGAAACGCGCAGACATCGATTCAAAACAACCTGAACCTGGTCGAAGACCAGCTTATGCAAAAATTCAATAACGCAGACGAAGCCATGACCTCCCTTTATCTGCACTCCCAGTTTGCCGATCTGATCTCTTCCGACCGGGCTACCGACGCCGCGGGGATTATTAACGAGTTAAATGAGCTGAACAAAATCCTGGAAAACTTTCCGAGCACCGGCAGCGCCGGTGTCCGGTTCGTTCCGATGCTCTACCTTGTGAACCGGCCTGAATATACGCAGTATAATTTTTCGCGCAGAGTGTTTAATCTCGATCTGATCTCCCTGAAGCCCTGGTATCTGGGCATACCGGCCAAATCCGATATGAGCGTCATCGGTTTAAGTTCACTGGATTCCGAGTACACGCTGAAGTTTGCCAAGCGCCTGTTCGGCATCCGCCATATCCAGCTCCCTTATGTGGGAATTTTGACGGTGGACGTCCCGCTCGGCGATTTCAACTCCGCCATCGAGCATTACAAGCCCACTCCCGGCAGCACCCTTTATATCGCGGATCATAACAACCGGATTGCGCTTAGTCCTGACCCGGCGCTGATCGGGAGAGACCTGGAGAGTCTGGAATATGCGGCCAATCTGCCCATATCCGAAGCGGGTGCTTCCGGGGCTGCTTCCCATTCGTTTCAATACAAGCAGGAAGGGGAGAACCAGCTCGTTACCTACAAGGAAATCACGCCTTACGGATGGAAGGTAATCGCGCTTTCCCCCCTTTCCGAGCTGAACGGGGAGCTGTTTTCTTTCCAGCGGGTTATGTATCTGGTCATTGCCGTATGCATGCTGCTGTCCCTGATGATGGCACTGCTGCTGTCCGAAAATATATCGGCCCCGATCCGCAAATTCGTGCAGTCGATGTCCCATGCTGAAAGCGGAAATTTCAGCATCAAAATCCTGTACAAACGCAAAGACGAATTCGCTTATCTGTTCCAGCGGTACAACATGATGCTGCAGCAGATCAAGGCGTTGATCGACAAATTATACGTCACCGAGCTGCGCAAAAAAGAAGCCGAACTCAAGTCCCTCCAGGCCCAGATCAACCCGCATTTTCTCTATAACACGCTGGATTCGATGAACTGGCTGGCGATCCGGCATAACGTGCCGGAGATCAGCAGCATGGTGACCTCTCTGGCTGATTTTTTCCGGTACAGCCTCAGCAAAGGCAGCAACGTTATTCCGCTGCGCGACGAGCTGCGGCAGGTGGAAAGCTACCTGGAAATCCAGAGCTTCCGCTTTCGGGATAAGCTCGAATACAAGCTGGAGGCGATGGACGAAGAACTGCTCAGCAGTTGTCTGATCGTCAAGCTGACGCTCCAGCCGCTGGTCGAAAATGCCATTATCCACGGCATCCAAAAGAAGCAGGGGCCGGGGACCATCCGGATCAGGGTACGCCAGGAGCATGACAACCTGCTGACCTTATCCATATTTGACAACGGAGCGGGTGCCTCTCCCGACGAGCTGAATGCGATGCTGAACACCCGGCAGCCCGGCGACGGCTCTTACGGGATACGGAATGTCCATTCAAGGATCAAGCAATTTTTTGGGGAAGCCTATGGCATCAAATATTACCGCAACGAAGAAGACGGGCAGGGATTGCTGGTAGTCGTAAGCTGTCCCGTAGTGACCACATGGAATGAGGTGGAAGAAGATGATCACGATGATCATAGCGGATGATGAGCCGTTTATCCGGGACAGCTTGAGGACCGCCATTCCTTGGGAAGAGGAATTTGGCATAACGATTCTGGGGGAAGCCAAGGACGGGCAGGAGGCTTATGAGCTCTGTATGGAGCTTAAGCCCGACATCATGTTTATGGACATTATGATGCCGTTTCTGGACGGACTGCAGGTGGCGGCCAAATTGAAGGAAGCCGACAGTCCGGTCAAAATCATCATTATCAGCGGCATGCAGGACTTCTCTTATGCACAAAATGCATTAAAGGTGAATGCGGAGGGCTACATTCTCAAACCTGTGAAGCTGGCCGACCTAAAGGAGATCTTTCGGAAAACGGTCGACACCCTCCACAAAGAACGGGCGATGCTGTTCAATCTGGAGTCCCTCAAAGAACAGCTCCAGGAGAACAAACCTTTGATCCGGGATAAATTTTTGCAAAATTTGCTGGCAGGCCTCTACCCGGAAGCGGGGGAAGTCTGGAGAAAAATCGAGTTTTTTGAGATGCCCTTCACCCCGGAGCAACAATTTACGGCAGCCGTCCTGCAGCTTGATGATTATAAAAAAGCGCTGGAAAAATACTCGGAGGAATACAAGCAGCTCCTCTACTTTTCCATCGAAAATATCGTTAACGAAATTATGGCCGAGCGGCGGTCCGGCATCGGCTTTGTTTCGAAAGAAAACGAATTTATCCTGCTGTTCGGTCTCCGCGGCGGGGAAGCAGCCGGAGTTGGTGAAGCGGCCGGGGGCGGCGAGGCGATCGGAGGCGGTAAAGCGGCCGGGGGCGGCGAAGCGATCGAAGGTGGTAAAGCGGCCGAGGGCGGCGAAGCGATCGGAGGCGGCGAAGCGATCACAGGCAGCGAAGCGGCCGAAGGCGGTCTAGGGACCGAGGGCAGCGGAACCGCCAAAAATATCGAAGCAGCCAGGGAAATCGCCTCTGTCTGCGAAACCTGCGCGAGCAGCATCAGCCGGTTTTTGAAGCTGTCTGTGTCGGTCGGGATCGGGAGTACTTATGCGGATATCCGGAATGTGGAGGAGTCTTACAAAGAAGCGGCGACCGCCCTCATTTACAAGTTTTATACCGGTCCGCACTCCATCATTCACATCCGGGATATCCGGCCGGACAGCGAAACCCTCCAGAGTTCGGATTTGTACAAATTCCATACCGGGCTAATGAGTGCGCTGAAGGTCGGCAATACGGACAAGGCCGCCGTTCTGCTAGAAGAATTATTCCTCCGTCTTAGCGGGCCGAAGCTGCAGATGGATTATGTGCAAAACCTCTGCTCCGAAATCCTATTCGCTTCCCTGCGCACATTATATGAGATGAACGAAGGCAAAATGGAAATGATGGACGACCGGGTGACAATTTTGAACGAAATTTACGGCAAAACTGAAATTGGACAGCTTAAAACGTATATGTTGCAGTTTTTCACCGGCCTGACCCGTTACTTAGAACTGAAGAACACGACCAAAAACAGCAAAACGATCAACAAAATCAAGGAGATCATCCACGATGGCTACGCCGGAGAGCTGTCGGTCGCCAAAATCGCGGAACAGGTCTATCTGACGCCCAACTACATCAGCCAAATCTTCAAGCAAGGGACCGGGGAGACAATCAGCGATTACATCACAAAGGTGCGGATCGAGCAGGCCAAAGAACTGCTGCAGCATTCGGACCTGAAGGTGATGGAGATTGCGGAACGGGTCGGCTACGAGAACCCGCATTACTTCAGTACCGTTTTCAAAAAAAATGCCGGCAGCCACCCGTTGAAGTATCGTGAGGAGGCCGGGAGGCAGGGAGGGTGAAGCACAGATTTATTTTGCTGCCACATGAAAAAGTATCCATGAGAGTGGTCTGATTGAGCTAAACTCAGTATACTCGCCATGGATGCAATGATTTAACCGGTGCCAGATCCGCTGCTGTTCAATTATGTTCTGCCAAGCATTATTCATTCACTAAAACTCGTCCTTTAACTAGGGCCTGTACGTAAAGCTATTTAAGCCATAACCTCATCGAAATCAACGCCAAAAAATCCTTGAACAAGCTCGCTATCTTGTCATAGCGGGTTGCCAAACGCCGATAATTTTTCATTTTATTAAAAAAGGCATTCTTGCTTCAGATTTCATCCCAGATTCCCGCCTTTTGTAACCGCCAGAGAAAGTAGGGGTACAAGTGTACGGACACACAAGGCCTTATTTGCTGATTATTCCGTGTTTTGGCAAATTTCCGGACTCAGATGCACCTATTTACGCGGAGAAGCCATAGTTTGTATGTTTTCGGTACGAATAACGGATTTGGAGTCCGCCAAGGCATACCAAAGCCCAAGAATTTCAGAAATAACGGCCGCTGGGTCCGCAAAGACCTCCGCATCGCGTTCTAAAGACCTCCGCATCGCGTTCTGTGGTAATCCGCTGCGGGTGTGTCACAGGAGAGGATTTGTAGATCGATCTGACAATAAACAGGTGTAGCTCCAGGGTTGAAAGCATTTCGTAACCCATCACGGAATCGTTTGACTGACCCTTATTTCCTTGCGTACACACCCTAATAGGAATGAAAATAATTAAAAACGCCGGATCCCCTTGATCCGGCGTTTTAGCGCTGTCTTCCTTCTGTGAGCGCCTCCCGCTTTATTCCCCCGGCGCTGCTTAATACAGCATTTCCCGCAGCCCGTCAGCAAATATCCGGGCCGAGCGCTCCCAGGTATACTGCCAGGAATCCGCTTCTCCTTTAGCAGCCAGCTGTTGGCGCAGCTGCGGATCCACGATCAGCCGGATGATATCTCCGGCAAGCCGGTTCTCATACCGGTAAGACATCAGGCAGTTCCCTTCATGCACGCTGTATTCCATATTGCCGCCCGCATACAGCGTAACCAGAGCGGCCCCGCACCGCATCGCCTCCAGGCCGGGCAGCGAACCGGCATCGTATGTGCTTGCGCTGACAAAAATGTCGGTTTCGTTATAGTGGTAACACAACTCGGTATCGTTAGCCGGCGTCCGGATTTCAAAACGCGGGTCCCGAAGCAGCGACTGCAGCCCTTCGGAAACCGCCATCTCTCCCGGCGGGCAAATCAGCCGCAGCACCGTGCCGGGCAAGTTTGCTTTGACAAAAGCAAGCTGCTCCAGCAGGTACTCCTGGCCGCGATGAGCGGAAAATCCTCCTTCGGGCCGCCGGATAATCGTAGACACTATAGGCCCCGCGCCTGTCTGTCCCCGGATATGCTGGTTGTAAAAATCGGGATTGACGCCAACCGGAACGATCCGCCCATTTACGCCATGGTTCAGACGGACAAGCTCCTGCTGCCAGCGGGATAGAACGAACAGCCGGGGAGTGACATGATAAGAAGCAAAAGAATTTACGTTATCCGGCAAAAACGCGGGTTCGTAACAGAGTGCCAGCCGGACGTGCAGTCCTTTGCCCTGTTCGCTTGCCCGCTGCGCCGGAAACACGGTGGAGTAATAATTGGATACAATGACGTCCCCCGGCGGAAGATCATGTTCCGTCAGCACTCCGTCGGGACGGAAGACGACCGGACAGCGCATGGCATACTCCACCGTTCCGAATTTAGGGATAACAACCGTGACTTCATGGCCCATATCTGCAAGACGGTTCGCCATTTCGGCCAGCATACGCTGCGCTCCGCCCCGCGAAAGAGTTAGGATAGGCATTATGATCTTCATTGGTTCAACTCCTTCTGCAGCAGCTGTTTCAGCGCCCCGAGGTGCTTGTGCTGCACTTTGGCAATTTCGGCGGTTTGTTCGGCGCTGTGCAGCCGGGAGCCCATCCGGTCATGCACTCTGTAATCCAGAAGCGGCTCCTCAATGTAGTTCCAGTCGTAATGGGGGAGAATCCGCAGCCACAGCTCGTAATCGTGGGTATAAACAAACCGTTCGTTAAACTCACCGACCTGCCTGAAGACTTCCATACCGATCATCACCGTACTTCCGTTGACCGGACACCCGGTCATGAGCGTCCGGATCAGACCCGCCCGTCCCGTATCGGGAAACAGCACAGGTTCGGAAATCCGGTTCCCCCGTTCATCTACATAATAAAACGCCGTGTGGCCGAACCTCCCCCTGGTGCGCTGCAGCTGCTCCACCTGTCTGCGAAGCTTGTCAGGATGAAAACGGTCATCGGAGCTCAGCCAGGCAAAATATTCGCCGGATGCCCGCCTGATCCCCTCGTTCAGTGCGGATGCCGTTCCTCCATTGGATTTGCGCACATAATGAATCCTGTCCTGAAAAGGTTCAAGGCGTTCGGTATGCAGCCACGATCCGTCATCGACAACAATAATCTCTACATTCGGATAGCTCTGATCCAGGACGCTCTGAACCGCTTGTTCCACATAGGGACAATTGTAAAAAGGAATGACGACAGACACTTTGGGCAGCGCTCCCATGCGCTTAACCTCCTTTTTCTGCGGCAGGCTGCCGCAGCGGTCTTACGGGCAAGCAGCATCTTCAGCGGCGGGCATCCGTTGCTGCGCGCCGCTGGTTAACCGGATGGCCCGAAATAATGAAATGCTTATGGAATCAGCACCTCTTGGCCCGGCTTGCGGATAAGTCTTCCGCCTCCCGGCCGCTGAGGTGCCGCTCCTGTTTTTCGTTTTTGAATGCAGCAGCCAAAGAGGATGAAGGCCTGCGTGCCCCCTCGGGCGGGGACGAAGCGCCGGAGCCCATATCTGCACCGGGCTTCTGATCCCCGCGCCCATCAGCCGCCCATCGGGCCATCAGCCTCCCGTCGGGCCATCAGCCTCCCGTCGGGCCATCAGCCTCCCATCGGGCCATCAGCCGCCCATCGCGGCAAGCAGTCCTTCCACCCGCCCGCGGTAACGCTGCCGGGTCGCTTCCGCTTCGGCCAGGATGCTGTCATAATGCCGCAGCGTCCCCATTCCCTCGTGTCTTCTGTAGCCGGTCAAGGAATGGTTCAGCATAACCGGCGGATACCCCGCCACAATTGCCCGGAACCACAAATCGTAATCATGGGTAAACGGCAGGTTTTCATCGAACAAGCCGATCCGCTGCAGCAGCTCTTTTTTCATCATCACCGTACATCCGTTAACCGGATTGCCCTGGAGGAAGCAGCGGTACAACTCCCGGAAGTCGGGAAAAACCGGGGAAGCGTTCAGCGCAGTGAGCTGGGAATGTTCGTTGATAAAATGAAAATTGGTATAGGTCAGCATCGCTCCGGTCTGCAGCATGAACAGCAGCTGGTTATTGATTTTGTCGGTAAAAAAAACGTCGTCTGAGCTCAGCCAGGCGATATATTCGCCTGAAGCATGCCGGATGCCGTGGTTCAGAGCGGATGCCGTCCCTCCGTTGGCTTTTCCCAGGTAGTGAATGTGAGGGAGGTACGGCGTAATCAGATCCGCATGCCGGGTCGAACCGTCGTCGACAACGATAATCTCAAACGCCCGCCGCGACTGGGACAATACGCTCTCCAGCGCAGCGGCGATATAAGGACAGTTATAAAAAGGTATAACGACCGATACTGTAGGATTCATACATCCGCCTCCTGCCGAAAATAACGCAAACTATCTCGAAGCGACTGCCGGAGCTCCGTCTCCGGACGCCAGCCGAGCTGTGCGGCATCGGATTCCCGTACCGGTTTCTGCGGCTGCAGCTCTGACTGTAACTGAGGTTGCGGGTGCAGCTGTGGTTGCAGCTGTGGCTCTAGCTGCGGTTGGAGTGAAGCGGCTGTTTCCGCCGCAGCCGGCCCCCAGTCTATCGGCACATGGGCCGTAGTCTCAGCAAGCAGAGCCGCCGCCACTTCCCCCAGCGTACGCGCCGTTCCGGATTCAATCCGGTACACCATTCCCGCACTTCCTTCACTCAATATCCGGTCATACGCCCGGACGGCATCCCGTACATCCAGGAAATCGCGGCTGGCATGGCGGGAGGACAAGCGGAACGTCCCGGCCGCTTCGCCGCGCTCACAGCGGACGATATGACCGGCAAGCAGCGCGCAGAAGCCGGTAGAAGGCCCGGGGCCAATCAGGTTGCAGGGTTCGGCGACCCGCACATCCTGGCCAAACAGCGTTCCCCAGGACAGAGCGGACAGCTCCGCCAGCGTTTTGCTGAGCGAATACGGATGCGGAGGCGCCTCGCCCGCTTCCGGTCTAAACTTCAGCCTGGAACCGGCCACCAGAATACGGCAGGCCGGAAAGGCGCGCAAAGCGTCCAGTATATGCAGAACTGCCATGACATTGGCTTCCATGTAGAGCAGCGGATTTTGCCACGATTCAGGAACCGAATTCCGCCCGGCCAGATGCAGCACTTCATCCGGCGCCGTCTCGCGCACCAGCTCCCGGACCGCCTCCTTGTCACTCAGATCGCACACCCGTACGTTAACTCCTGCAGGGAACAGGGGAGAAGTGTTCTCCCCTTCCTGCGGAAGCGGCTGCCGCACCACAGCCGTCACCCGGCGGCCGGCGGCGGCAAAATAGCGGACCGCCTGACGTCCTGTAAAGCCAGCCGCCCCTGTGATCAGCAAACTCCGTCCTTCCTCCGTCATACCGATGTACCCGCCGCACCCGGCCAGGCGGCAAGCTCCGCCAGCATCCCGGCATAAGACGGAAGCGCAAACCGGACATCGGCGCGGGTGTTAATCAGCGTCCGGTCCTGAACCGGGCCGTCATCCGGCACGACTTCAGCATCGGTTTTGGCGAATGCAGTCTGTATTTCCCGAAGCAGCTCATATTTGCTCAGCGGCTGCGGATGAGCCAGATGCATCAGCCCGTACAGCGGCTGATCCATCAGCGAATCTATCGTTTTGGCCAGTTCCAGCGTTGTCACGCCGTTCCACATCACCCGCGTGTAGCCGGGAACCCGGCCGGTTTGGGACATAAACCACTTCATCAGCCCAATGCCGCCCTCCCGGATTTCCGGACCGATAATCGAGGTGCGGATCGTCAGATGATTTGGCTCCCGGAGCTCGCCGAGCGCCTTCGTGACAGCATAGACGGAGGTGCCGTCAGGCGGATCGTCTTCCGTATAACTCCCGCGGGTGCCTTCAAATACGCAGTCGGTACTGATATGAATCAGGTACGCGCCGATGGCGTCCGCCGCCCGGCGGAGCCGGTGCGGCAGAAAACCGTTGACGTGATAAGCCGTGATTTTATCCTGCGCGGCAAACTGGTTCAGCACGCCCATCCCATTGACGATAACCTGGGGAGCCACGATTTCGACCAGTTTATCCATCCCTGCAATATCGTTTGCATCCACATATAAGCCAAGCGGGTCATTCCGGTCCCGGGTGGTATGGAACACGTTGTGCTTGCCCTGCCGGCGGAAATAATCCGCCAGCATATGACCCGCCATGCCGTTACCGCCGAGAATCAGCAGCTTCATTCGAGAAAACCTCCCCTGACCAGAATGTCTCTGATCTCCTCCTTGTTCATCAGATTCGTTTCGGAGCTGAAGCTGTGGAAAGAGACGGGCGCGCAACCGCTGTAGTGCTCCTTCAGACCTGGCATTTCCAGTGTCGGCAGAATCACCAGGTACTGGTCGTCGTAAACCACCGTGGAGATGCTCTCGAAATCGCTCATTAGAATTTCGTGAATTTTTTCGCCTGGACGGATACCCGTCTCCACGATCGACACCTGCTTCCGTCCTGAAGCCTCAATCAGCACTTCCGCCAAATCGAGAATCCGGCAGGTCGGCATGGTCATGACGAAGATTTCACCGCCGATGCTGACCTCGGAGGCTTTGAACAGCAGTCCGATCGCATCCGGGAGCGTCAGGAAAAAGCGGGTCATTTTCCGGTCGGTGATGCGCACCTGCTGTCTGTCCCGGATCTGCTTCATGAACAAATGCACGACGCTGCCGTTGGTGCCCAGCACGTTCCCGCCCCGGACGGTGACGAAACGCGTCTTCGAGCCCAGCAGATTCGCGTAAACGATCAGTTTTTCGCCGATTGCTTTAGTCATGCCGTAAAAATTTGAAGGATTGGCCGCTTTGTCGGTCGAGATGTAGATGACTTTTTTGACGTCATTGTGAATGGCCGCCTCAATTACGTTTTGCGTACCGACCACATTGGTCTTAAGCGCCTCGTAAGGCTGGTCTTCGCACACAGGCACATGCTTCAGCGCGGCCAGATGGAACACATAATCGATATCGCGGCAGGCCGCCGTCAGCGCGTCCTTGTCGCGGATGTCTCCGATGCAGAAGCTCAGGCGGCTGTCTTCGAACTCCCGGTCCATCGCCACCTGCGCCGACTCGCTGCGCGAGTAGATGATAATTTCACTGGGGTTCTGCGGCAGCAGCTGCCGAATCAGCTCATGCCCCCAGGAGCCGGTGCCGCCCGTAACCAGAATCCGTTGATTATTAAACATGCAGGTTCCCTCCAAGCAGAAATTTAACGACCTTTTGCGAAACATCCAGCGCCAGATACTCTTCCGGGGCTTTCCAGCCGCGTTCCAGGCCCATCATAAGACGGACTGAGCGGAGAATGCCGTCCCGGGTAACGCCCGAAACCACGTTGCTGCCGCAGTCCACCGTCTCCGGCCGCTCGGTCGTACGGCGGATCGTGACGGTGGGCACATCCATAAGACAGCATTCCTCCTGCACGGTCCCGCTGTCCGTAATCGCACAGCAGGCATGCCGCTCCAGGGCGACAAAATCGAAGAAACCAAACGGCTCGTGAAATTCGACGAGCGGATGCATGGACAACTCCGGAAACCGTTCCAGCTGCGAGCGCGTCCGGGGATGAATGCTGCAGATCAGCCGCCGCCCGAAGGCTTCAGCTACGGCGTTCAGGCCGGACATGATCTCCAGCAGCGGTTCTTTGCGGTCCACATTTTCCGCGCGGTGGGCGGTAACGAGGAAATAATCGCCGGGCTTCAGGTCAAGCCGGGACAGGATATCGCTGCTTGCGATTTGCGGTTCGTAATGCTGCATCACCTCGCGGATCGGATTGCCTGTCAGCACAATGCGCCGTGACGGGAATCCTTCGGCGACGAGGTTGCGTTTGCTCTGCTCCGTATAAGGCATATTAATGGTGGAGACGGCGTCGATGACACGGCGGTTTTTTTCTTCGGGCACCTCCAGGTCGTAGCAGCGGTTGCCCGCCTCCATGTGAATGACCGGGATACCCATCCGTTCCGCCAAAATCGCGCAAAGCGCGCTGTTCGTATCGCCGAGCAGCAGCACCCGGTCCGGCCGCTCGCGCTGCAGCACCGGCTCCAGTCCGGCGAACATCGTGCCAAGCTGGCTGCCGACGCTGCCCGCGCGCTCCTGCAGAACATAATCGGGCTGCCGCAGCCCAAGCTCAGCGAAGAAAATACCGCTTAAGCTGGCGGTAAAATTCTGGCCGGTATGCACCAGCACATGGCGCTCGGCGTATTGGTCGAGCAGCGGCACGATAACACTTAGCCGGATGATCTCGGGCCGGGTGCCCAAAATCGTCATGATCTTCATGAATTCACACCCCTGCTGTTGGTCAGTTAAAAAGACGGCGCCGGCGCTGCCGGACAGCAAGTTTGAGGCAGCGCCGCGCTTAAACGAAAAGCAGACGGACGGCGGTTGGGCCGGCTGGCGCGGGATCGGCCCGGAAACACCTTGGACCGAGGGCGTTTTGGTTGATAGTGCAAGGCCGCCGGTTCAGGCAGAGCCGGGCGCAAGGCCCGGGAAGGCCTGGTATCGGAGGGCCAAGGCTTGATGGTGTAAGGCCCGAGGGACCAAGGCCGAAGGCGAGGCCAGCTGGCGTGAGCGAGGCCGATGCGGGCGAGCCGGCCGGCTGACGCTTACGCGGAGCGTCTGCTGCGCCGCCGGGACCGGCGCGATCCGCCGGCGCGCTTGCGCTTGTGGACGCTACCGCGTTTGCGGGCAGCGCCCCGCTTGCGCGCAGCGGCCCGCCGCGTGCGCTTCGCCGGCCGGGTGCCGCGTCCCCGCTTGCGCGCCCGCACGCGGCTGCGGCGCAGCCCTCCGCGCCGCAGCCGTGCTCGCCGCAGCCGGCGCTTCCGCGCGCGGCGGCCGGCGGCCGGCGGGGCGGCGTCCGCTGCCGGCGGCGCTTCCGGCGCTTCCGGCGTGCCGCCAGGCGCGGCCTCGGGCGCGGCTGCCTTAGCGGCATCCGCCGGCGTCAGGCCGGGCTCCGCCGTCGGCATGACTGCCGGCGCAGCGCCGGGCGGCCGCACGTAGCGCTGCGTCCAGCCCGCCGCGAGCTCCGCCAGCCGCGCGCGGTAGGCGGCCGGTCCAAAGGCGGCCGCCGCAAGTTCGCGCGCCGCCATGCCTTGGGCCGCCAGGTTCGGCTGCGCCAGCAGCGCACAGACCGCCTCCGCAAGCGCCTCGGGTTCGCCCGTTGGAGCAATCCAGTCCTCCCGGCCCGCCGCCTCAAGAATTTCACGCAGTCCGCCCGAGCCGTAGGTGATAACCGGCTTGCCGCAGGCCAGCCCTTCCAAGGCGGTCATGCCAAACCCTTCGCGCACGAGACTGGGAACAACCAGGGCATCCATTGCGCTGTAAGCAGCCGGAAGACAGTCTTCGTAACCTGCGAACCGGAATCTGGATGTCAGGCCTTCCAGCTTCACCTTGCGCACGCAGCGGTCATAATACGTCTGCTCGCCCGGCTCGCCGATAACAAGGAAGCGGGCTTCCGGATAACGCGCAGCCACCCCAACCGCCATTTTCACAAAATGCTCCAGTCCTTTTTCCTTAATAATGAAAGACGAAATGTACCCGATCAGCGGCTGGCCCGGCTTTACGCGCAGCTCCCGCCGCCGTTCGCTCCGCAGCTTGCTCCAGGCTTCCACCATCAGCTCCGCTTCGTTCCAGGAAGGGGGCAGCAGCCGGACTTTGCCCCCGTTAATGAACTCCGGCGGGAAAGGGGAAGCGGCCGTCCGGGAAATCGCGATAATTTCGTCGCTGTACCGGAGAATGAAATCCGCGCTGACCGCCTGGTATTCGTTGTCCGTGATCGTTTCGGATATTTTCCAGATAACCGGAATACCCAGCGACTTGGCCGCTATAGCGGGCAGGACGTGAACACAGGTGCTCGTTACGATCAGATCCGGCCGGCGTTCAGCAAGCCACTGCCGCAGCTCGCGGTACTCTTTGCCTTGGGTGAGTTTTTTGGCATCCAGCTCCAGCCCCGCGTACGGAGTGTATATGCCGTAGAGCAGCGGAATGCCGATCAGCTCCACACGCAGCCCTGCGGCTCGGGCCAGCCGGGTCAGCTTGCCTTCCTGCGGCGCTGCAAGCGTGCAGTCATAGAAGGCGGACAGCTCCTTGGCAAAAAACAACAGCAGTTTTTCCGCGCCGGTAATGCTTCGGCTGTTCGCCACATGCGAAAACAAAATGATTTGGGGTTTGTCGGCCATGGCGCGCGGGCGCTCCCTAACGGCAGCGGAGCGCGTATGTCACCTCCTGTGCGATAATGCGCGGCCTCTCGGCCGGTACGGCCGCTTGCGCTTCCCGGAACCCAAACGGTTCGTCAGCCAAAAATGGTCGCGAGCAGCTGGTTCACACGTTTCGGATACGTATGCTCCTTCAGTGTCCGCTCCATTGCCTTCAGCACAATCGCGCGGCGCTCTTCTTCGTGCGTCAAGTAGAACTGAATTTTGTCCAGGAGCTCCTGCGGGCTGCAGAACGTCTCGATTTCCTCGCCGGGTTTGTAGAACGCAGCCAAGTCGTCCCGCACGTCGACCAGCTGCAGCGTGCCGCTAGCCGCAATTTCAAACGTCCGCGGGTTCGGCGAAGCTGCCGGAACAAGATGCGTATTGTTATTCACTGTCTCGTCAATATGGGAACGGTGGAGATTAATGACGATTTTGGAGCCGCTGTAAGCCGCGGCCGTCTCCTGGGGAGACATCCATTTGCCGATCTCAATCCGTTCGCCATACAGCGGAGCCTCGGGCAGACGGTCCCACCAGATCCCGTTAAATACCGTGTTGTACTGCATGAGCTGAGGCATCAGCTCCCGGAAATAGTTCACCCGGTTCCAATAAGCCGATCCGATAAAGCTGATATCCCGGCTGATCGGCGACCGTCCGATGGTTGGCCGGTAATGCCCGCGGTAGGCGGCAAACGGCAGGTAGTGCACCTGCGCGCAGCCAAGCGAGCGGTAAATCTCCAGGCAGTTTTTTTCCAGCGTAAAAACATAGTCATAATGGGTTACAAGCTCCACTGTAAAGTCGGTGTAATAAGGATCGTCCGTCAGCCAAATTGCGGTGCGGATTCCCATTCCCCGCAGCGCGTCGACCTGCTCGGCCGGCAGGTCCATGCCATCGAGCACAAGTACCAGGTCGGGTCTTTGCTGGGCGACCGCTTCGAGCAGATTTTGGCGTACATCCGATACGGCAACGGAGGAGACCAGCATCTGGAGGGACGACAAAACCGCATCGTCCAGCGGAGAATAAGGGTAGCCCTTACCTGAAGCGACATACAGGATATGCAGATCCCGGACCGGCAGCGGGTCTTCAGGTCTGCCGTCAAGGACGGCCAGTCTGCCGCGCAAATAACCTTCGTCATGCCCGCTCTTAAAGCCGGCGAGCCGGCCCTGGAGCTTCGCTTCCTCCGCTGGTGACAGCGGAAGCGGCGGCATCGGGAGTATAAATTCAGTCATGGTTCCCTCTCCTTTGCTCTGCTTGGATTCGTTCAGTCGCTGCCGGCAATGACGCCGAGCAGCTCGGTCATACGCGCGCCGAACGTGTGGCGCGTCAGCGTTGTATGCAGCGCGCGGACGGCGAAGCGGCGGCGTTTCTGTTCATGTGCAAGGTAATATTCGATTTTGGCCTGGAGTTCCGCCGGCGAAGCGAAGGTGTCCAGATCGTAGCCCGGGCGGTACAAGCTGCACAGATCATCCCGGACATCGGTCAGCTGCATCGTGCCGCAAGCGCTGATTTCATAGGTGCGGGGGTTAATGGAACGGGACGGAATCTGAAACGAATTCCGGTTGTCGTTTCCCCCTTCCCACGGCCGGTGGATGTTGATGACCAGCTTGGCGCCGCTGTAATAATTGGCGGTTTCCTCCGGGGGAATAAATCCGGGACGGATGCAGGGAGCCAGCTGCTCATAGGATGCCAGCCGCTCCCAGAACCCTCCGGCGATCAGCACGCTTTTTCCTTCCAGAAACGGAGCCAGCGTGTCGAATAGTTCCGCCCGGTTCGTAAAGGCATTTCCGATGAATACAATGTCATAGCGGTAAGCGGGTCCTGTGCGCCGCGGGTAGAACATTGCCGGATTAACGGCCAGCGGCAGATAATGCACTGACTGCGCCCCCAGACTGCGGTAAAATTCCATACAGCCCAGTTCATGCGTAAATACATGGTCGTAGTGCAGGCAAATCCCGGAGGTATCGGCGGTAAAATAGGGATCGTCCACAAACCAGATTGCGGTGCGGATGCCTAATTCCCGGATGCCGGCCACCTGTTCCAGGTGATTGTCCGGGAAGACGTGGAGGCCGTTCATGACCAGCACGGCGTCCGGACGCTCCCGGGCGGCCGTCTCGAGCATATTCGGCGCTTCGCAGATGAGGAGTTCGGCGGTCTGCCGCCGGAGCGCTTCCGTGACTCCGGCGTCTATGGCATCAAAGCCCTGCGGCACATACATCAGCTTGATCGGCCGTTTTGGCGTTTCCGCCTCCGGGTGCAGCTGTCTGACCGCTTCGCAGAGCCCGAGACGGTAGCCGTCCCGGTAACCCGCACGCCTCTCCTCTCGTTCGTTTTTTTCCATTCGGTTAACTGTCACAGCGTTCACCCTGCCCTGTCGTGATCTCAAGACAGTATAACTATATGCACCGGCGGCAATCGCCTCATGGGTCACTGTCTGTAAAGGGCGGAAATTGGCACATGCCCGTCCGCGGATGCCCGGAATGACGACTGTCTTCAGGGACGTCTGGCGGAACGCCTAGCGGGACGTTCGGCGGGATGTCTTCGGGAGTCTGGCGGAACGCCTAGCGTGACGTTCGGCGGGATGTCTTCGGGAGTCTGGCGGAACGCCTGGCAGGACGTTCGGCGGGATGTCTTCGGGAGTCTGGCGGAGCGCCTAGCGGGACGTTTGGCGGGATGTCTTCGAGAGTCTGACGGAACGCCTAGCGGGACGTTCGGCGGGATGTCTTCGGGAGTCTGGCGGAACGCCTAGCGGGACGTCTGGGTCTGGCCAGGGCCCCTGCTGATCTGCGCCGCACAAACCGGAGACACCGGCGGCCTTCCTCCTCCGGTTTTGCACGGGACGGACGGGCCTTTGGCCGGCGGGAAGCGCAGGCCGGGTTGCCTAAATGAACTCCCCTTGGAATCTACCGGTCTGGTTTCTCCGTCCAAGCAAGGTTACAGACCCTGCCAGATCGTATATAATGGCTGTATTGTTGTTACAGACTCAACTTTCGCAGAGCAAAAATCAGCTTGGCTCAGTCCTAGCGCGGATTTAACCGCAATAAAGTAATCGTCTTGAACAAATAGAAAAACACCGCTTCGCCCGCGGCGGACGCACGCTCGGCGGGATTTACGGTGCGATGAAGTTAGCACCCTAGACTGGGTAGTTGCCTTGGCGCAACTCATAGATCGGCTGAACGATATTGCGCGACTCAGGTTGGGAAGAAATGCCCCGCCCTGATTCAAAGTCAACTCCAGCACTGGATCTCCGGTTTGCCCAGTTATTTCAAGGCATATCTGCCGATTTCAGGTTGCTACCGATCTCAGGTTGCTACCGATCTCAGGTTGCTGCCAATCTCAGGTTGTGCTGCCGATCTCAGACTGCGCTGCCGATCTAAGGGCTGCGAATGTTGAGTTAATAAAAGCAGCATGAACCAAAACTTGATAAACAATGTCTTCGACTGCCGCTGTTGTCGTTGAACGAACTGGAACGAATTCTTCCTGTAACAGACACGCAGTGGATGACCACCGAACGCGATACCGAGGTTTTTCCGGACCCAGAGGACGTTATTTCTGAAATTCTTGGGCTTTTGGGTTGCCTTGCGGACTCCAGATCCGTTATTCGTACAAAAAACATCCAAACGATGAATTTTCCTCGTAAATAAGGGAATCTGAGTCCGTCTCATTGCCAAAACGCTGAATAATCAGCAAATAGGGTACTCTGAGTCCGTAAGAAAGTCATAGGCGAGAACAATGTTGAGCTGCTTCAAAAGGCCTCCAAAGTTTGGATAACCGAGACGGGTGTTCAGGCAGGGAATGTTACTGTAACGTAGAGTTACGCACCTTTCTTGTTGGCATGGTTGACCGCACTACCGTGATCCCTAACAAGTGAGGTGTTTTTTGACAATACAAGCAAATCTATTGAATTTTGCTTACTCACTCAAGGGGCTAAGCCATTTTTCCAGCTGCCAAAGTTGAGTTACAGAGAAAAAGGATTAGGAAAAATATCCGCATCCGATGGAGGTTGTTGTCTCTTTTTGACGTATAACAAGGGGAAACACACGGATTTCAGGAGTGGACATACTATACGGTTTGCCTTGGAATCAGCGTAAGGAGGAGAATTAAGAAAGCGCTATCGTATTCATACAAAGGGGGGGGAATGATGGATCAAAACTCGCTGTATCTGCGTTCGGTCGAACTGCGGCGGGAGGATGTGCCGTCCTTTGACGCCTATCCGTTCAGCCTTCCGGCCGTCCGTTCGCTGGACAGGCTGAACTTCCGCTGCCCGGTAACCTTTATTGTCGGGGAAAACGGCACGGGCAAGTCCACGCTGCTGGAAGGCATCGCCGCCGCCTGGGGGTTTAATCCCGAAGGCGGCACACGAAATTTTTCGTTTGAGACGTCCGCCTCCCATTCACAGCTGTACCGGTATTTCCGGCTGGCACGCGGAGTGAAGCGGCCGAAGGACGGTTTTTTTCTGCGGGCGGAGAGCTATTACAATGTGGCGAGCTACATCGATGAACTTGACCGGGAACCTGGCGGCCCGCCTCTCAAAGCTTCCTACGGCGGCAAGTCGCTGCATGAGCAGTCGCACGGGGAGTCATTTTTCGCCGCATTTCTGCACCGGTTCGGCGGGAACGGGTTCTATATGATGGACGAGCCGGAATCCGCTTTGTCGCCGCTGCGCCAAATGTCGCTGCTCGTCCGGCTGCATGAATTGGTACGCAGCGATTCCCAGTTTATTATCGCCACGCATTCGCCGATCCTGATGTCTTATCCGGGAGCCGAAATCTGGCAGCTGGAAGACGGTGATCTTCGGCCGGTCAAGCTGGAGGACACCGACCATTACATTGTGACCCGCTCCTTTATGAACGACCGGGAGAAAATGCTGCGGGAGCTGCTGGGCGGGGAGGAAAACTAGCTTTTGCCAGTATTTTTTTCAAACAGGCAGCAAACGTTCAATCGCCTAATACATAAGGAATACTATCTACGGCATGGTAAACACAAACCATTTTCGCAATCGGCAGGCTGGTCTATCGGAGTAAAGAAATCGGCAAGCTGGTCTATCGAAGTAGAGAAGGAGGAACAAATTAAGTTATGAAAATCCATATTATCGGCGGTGCAGGCAGCGGCAAAACCTATCTGGCCGCTCTGCTAAGCAAGCAGTTCGCTGTCCCGCATTATGATCTGGACGATATTTATTGGGATAACGGTGCCGGTGTCTACGGCGTAAAGGCTTCGGAAACGCAGCGGGACAGCAGGCTGAATGAAATGATCAGCCAAGAGGGCTGGATCGTTGAAGGCGTGTACTGCAAAACCTGGGTGAACCCCAGCCTAGCCGCCGCGGATAAAATTGTCGTCCTTATCCCCCCTGTGGCCGAGCAGGAGGAGAGAATCCTCAAGCGGTATGAAGCCCGCCTTACCGGAGCGGAAACCAGCACCAAACGCGAGACCCCTGAGACGATCCGGAAGCTTTTGGAATGGAACACGGACTACAATACGCACAAGCTCCCCAGGTTCATTGAGCAATGCGAATACAAAGAGAAGATCATTACAGCAAGCTACAATCTGGATGTTCTTGAGCTTTTGTCCAACTAAACCGTCTGGACGTTCTTGAGCTTTTGTCTACCTAAAACATCTGGATACTGTTGAGCTTCTGTCATGTTGTGAAGCTTCCGTCAACGCAACAATCTAGATGTTCTGGAGCTTCAGTCAACGCAACAATCTGGATGTTCTTGAACTACCGCCCAACTAAACCGTCAGCGGAGTGATCCTTATGTTATCCAAAATCGGCTTTACCGTTCTGTTTGTCGGCGTCATGGCCTTTGTGGTCTGGACGCATTACCGTCATACCCGGCTTTATGGCACATCAAACTGGCTTCAGCTGCTTCTCCATCATGTTCCCCGGGACCCCGAAGCACGTAAAAAGTTTCTCCTGGATGTCAATTTATCCAATATAGTTGCCATGTTTGGCCTTTATCTCTTTTACCGGCTTATTAAATATTTTGTCCTGGGCTTCTACAACTTTTTCCGCTAAACTTCCCCTCCGGTTGGGACCTGCGGCGCGGGCTAGGCTTGGCGGTTACTTGAGGAGCTGTGAAATTAATTTGTGTTATAAAAAAAGAACGCCGCAAGCATCTTCTGCTTACGGCATCTTTTTTTCGCTGCCGGCATCCGTTTTTCCGCTTCCTGCGTTCCGCTGCCGTTGTTTATTTTATCCGTGTTCGTGCTGTCTCCGCTCCTAACGGGGCTGTCAGCTGAGTTCGTGCTGTCTCCGCTGCTAACGGGGCCGTCGGCTGAGTTCGTGCTGTCTCCGCTCCTAACGGGGCTGTCGGCTGAGTTCGCACTGTCTCCGCTCCTAACGGGGCTGTCGGCTGAGTTCGTGCTGTCTCCGCTCCTAACGGGGCTGTCGGCTGAGTTCGTGCTGTCTTCGCTCCTAATGGGGCTGTCGGCTAAAGTTGTTTTAAAGGAGCTTGGATCAGAGCCTCTACATGCTCTTCCTGCTTCTGATCCATCCCTAAGAAAATGGCGGCATAATTCACCCCATTCTCCGACCACAAATAATAGGTTTGCTGCTTGACCGCGTTTTTGTCCCGGTCTGACGGGAGCGGTCCAAAATAGACGTGATCCGGATCGGCATACACCGAGATTTCAATTCCGTTCCGTTCGATTTTCCGCAGGAAGGCGAGTTTGCTTTGATCAAACAGCGGAGTTTTACTCTGGTAGAAAGCAAGCTCGTCGTTCAAATCATAGATCGGAGAGTTATAGGGCGCCCGGTAATTGTTCACAAGCGCATCCACTCTCTGCCGGAACGAAAACCCGGTATTCCGGTCGTTCGCCCGCAGAAGGACCGAATCCATGATCGCAAGACCGGACTCAGGAAGCTCCATCGGAACTTTTACGTCAAAACCGAGAATGCTTTTTGCTTCACGCAGGTCTGTCTCATCATAAATTGGAAATGAATTTCCTTCCCCGTCGTAACGGACATGACGGACCTCATCCGGGTAAACCAGGGACTGTACGACCCGCTCCAGTTCCAGCTGCGAAATGCCTTTGCGCTGCTCAGACCCTTTTTCCGCCGGGCTGCGGCCGGTATAATAATTCACCGTATAATCCACGCCTTCATCCTGCCAGATGAAGCTGGCAGCGGTTCCCCGCTTCGGATCCGCTGTCCGCCTCGTATATAATACGCCCTCGACATCCCCTATTGCAGCCGTTGTGCTCCAGTAGAGAGGTTCCGCGCCCTGCTCCCAGGAACGCGGAGCGCCCCATAACAACTGATGCTCCAGCATTGTTCCCTTTCCGCGGGAAGCGACAACTTCCATCCTGCGCTCGCCCGGTTGTCCAAAATCGGCAACCAGGGTAAGAGTCGCCATCTCTAGCAGATCCGCCTTTTCCGGCTTGGAGAAATTCTCGCTCAGCGTTACCGTTTCAAACTGATATCCTGCGGGAAAATAGTCGGGAACCTTAAAGCCAAATGCCGCAAAATCGAGCGCCCGGTCCAGCCGGTGAAACCATTTGAACGAGTCGATTGGCCGGACGATCTTCCATGCGGCCGTTTGGTCTCCTGTTCCGCCTCCTGATCCTTCCTCGAATACCGCCGATCCCTTTCCGGTGCCGCCTCCGCGGGAAGCGTTGGTTAACAAAACGGCTCCAAGAAGCAGCACCAAACCCAGAGCGGCGGCGGACAGCTTATAAGTACCTTTTTTAAAGCCGGCGATTCTGGCCACTCTTCGTTTCGTTTCATGGCTGCTGTGCAAAAAATGCGTCAAATTGACTCCAAAAGAGACGCCGCGGGACAGGCGGCGGGACAGCATGATCAACGTCATCCCGTAGGCGGTTGTTTCCCGCTCCCCAAGCGCTTCAAGCACGCCCGCATCACAGGCGGCCTCTTGGTCGGCTTTCATTTTGCGGAAAGCGATCCAGACTGCAGGGTTGAACCAATGCAAACCCAACGTCAGCACCCATAAAGAATTTATCCAAAGATCTTTGCGTTTATAGTGAGTCAGCTCGTGCAGCAGGATATGCGTCAGCTGCCGGGAATCGGCTATCGCAGTGAGATCCCCGGGCAAAACAATTCGGGGTTTTAGCACACCATGGAGGCAGGGGCTGCGGAGATGATCGGTCATATAAACGGGGATTTCCGCCTTCAGCCGCAGTTTCTCCATACCTGCCTTAAGGGCTGACAATATCTCTTCATCCTCCACCCTGCGGGCGTCCTTAAGTTTATTTCTAAAGACCAGACGGCTGAACACGTAATAACCGGCGAACAACAGCAATCCTCCTGCCCAAACCGCCGCTCCTATCGTCAGCCAAGTCCCTCCACCGCCGTTTCGCTCGTCATCTTGGGATGGAGAAAACGGCGTAAACAGAGCGGGCGCCTGCTGTTCCGGCCTGCCGGAAGCCAGCCCTGCAGTCTGCGGTTCCTCTGCTGTCTCATTAAGTTCCGCAAGCTCCGGTCTGGAAGCCTCATCCGCTGGCACGCGGACCGAAGCCGTCTGCCCATGCCCCGCCCATTCCCCTGAAGCCGCCGGCGGCAGCAGGTTGAACAGGCTGAACGAGCTTTGCGGAACGACCGGGACAAGCAGCCGGATCAATACAAGCACCCATAACGCATAGATCAGGCTCGGAGGGAGACGCTTATGGAACAATCCGCGGACCGTTAGCACCGGCACCATAATAACGGCGGAAGCCAGTGAAGCGGCCAGGAACAAGGAAAATAGGGTTTCGAGCGTCTTCATGGCTTTTTCTTCCGTTCCAAAATTTGCTGCAGCTCTTCAATATCCCGTTCGGAGAGCTGCTCCTCCTGAAGAAACCTTGCGCACAGCATGCCGACGGCTCCGCCGTACACCCTGTCCAGGAACGAGCGGTTCTCCGCTTTGAGGTAATCGTCGTATGTAACCAGCGGGTAATACAGATAGGTCCGGCCCGACTTTTCAAAGCGGATTGCCTGTTTCTTGTGCAGCCGGTTCAGGAAGGTTTTGACGGTCTGCTCCGACCACTGCATCCGCTCCTTCAGGCCGGAGACCATTTCCTGCGCGGACAACGGCTCCTTGGTCCAAAGGAGCTTCATTACTTCACTTTCGGCTTCGGTGATTCGGGGGAACGGGTTCATCTCTTCACCTCTCGTTTTTGTATCGGCTGAACTCAAGCAGCACAGGTAAAGCTGAGCTGTCACTGCGGCGAATTTGGACTTCCGGACGCTGTCACTGCGGCGAATTTGGATTTCCAGACGCTGCCACCGCGGCGAATTTGGATCTCCAGATGCTGCCACCGCGGCGAATTAGGATTTCCGGACGCTGTCAGTGCGGCGAATTTTGACTTCCGGACGCTGTCACTGCGGCGAATTTGGATTCCGGCTGCGGTTATGTTTACAGCTGTAAACGCCATGCGCTAAAGTTTACACTTGTAAACGAAGTCCGTCAAGTTCTGCCAGTTAAACGGCCATTAAAAAACCTCCATCCCAGAGCTCATGGGACAGAGGCAGGTACATCCTAACTTTTATTTTTCACAATCAAAAACTGTCATAGGAGCCCGAGCAGTCCGCCCTACCACCGGCTTCCTTTCCACAACCTCGCCAGCTTTAACACAACCCAGCCGGCCATCGTCACCACCATCATATCGAAGCTGACATTAAAGAGGAATAAATGCTTGCCCATATCCGCCCGTCCGTCACCCAAAATCGGGACCATGAAAGCAAATATCCCGATCAGCCCCGGCAGCATCAGCAGCTCGGAGACGGCGCGGCCGCGGCGGTCGGACGCCCGGAACCATTCAAAAACCGCTCCTGCGTAATAAAGCAGATAAAAGATGCCGAGGAATGCCAGCGTATTCGGAATCCCCTCTGTCTTGAAGCGGCTCCAGCCGCTGTACGTGGAGGTGAGCGCGCCGCGCGGTTTGCCTTCCGCTTTTTCATAGTTTCCAAGATAAGAAGGCCGGATAGACATACTATTACTTGCCGCATACTCCATATTGCCGATCAGACGTGCCGGATGCTTCAGGTAAAACAGCAGCACATCTTTATGAGAAATCCGGTCGTAGAAGTCGGGTCCCAGCGACGGGTCATTTTGCGGAATGGCGGTTCCGGCTTCAAAATAATTGGTTCCGGCCAGCACCTCCAGGCGCTCCGGCAGCCCAAGCTCCTTCAGGTCCGCTTTAACATCGGGCGAGTCGTAAAGCACGCCGTAAAAAATCGTCTGATACAAATTGATGTGCTTCAAATCCTTTGGCGCGGTCACATACATCAGAACCGACACCACAAAAGCCGCCGCAGCAAACGACAGCGCCAGCTTCCGCCAGCGTCTGCCCTCATACACATAAGCAAGCCGCCAAAACATCAGCGCAAACAAAATGCCTACCGGAGAGTTCTGGATTTTGGACATCACCAGAAACAGCACCGATACAAAAAACAGGACGAGCAGCCGTACGGGCGCCTCCTCCCGGCCGAACAAGGAAGTTCCTCCTCCCAGCCCGCTGCCAAACGAATAGGAACGCGAGTTTCCCTCAGCGCCCCCGGCAGACAGCAGCCGCAGCCCAAGCGCAAAGGTCAGCAGCATGAAAACCAGCGAGACCGGTTCTCCGAATAAGGAATTGAAGTAGGCCAGATAACCGATGTCATAAAAAACGAACAGCATCACCGCGGCTGTCAGCAGACCGGCCGCGGCTGAGCCGCGGGAAACGGATTTTACGGCAAGCCATGTGGCCGCCAGCAAAAGCAGCGCGTACACGACACCAAGCATCCGGATATCAAAATAGCTGCCGTGCACAAGGCCGCCGAGCAGGCGCGGAATCAGCACCAAAAAAATTTGCGACGAAGGGTAAAATCCCCGGAACAGATCGTCATAAGCAAACTGCGAATGACTGAACGCGAAAAAGCGGTCTTCATAGCTCTCCGCCGCATCATAATAATTCAACCCGATCGTATTCATCATGCGCAGAAAATCACCGTTGTCCGCAACGCCGACAAACGGGCCGAACAGGAGAAGAAGCGCGGCGATGATCACTCCGGCCAGCAGGGCGATGTTTTCGGGTTTGAGCAGTTTCTTCATGATTTCTCTCCTTTAACGAGGCCGCTGCTTGTTTCAGCCCGGGCTAGCGCCCCGGCAGCAGCTTGACGTATTCATCGGACAATCCCATCAGCTTCAGCACGTAATCGTAATCGCCCCGGTATTTTGCAAAGTCCTGCACCGGCTCCAGCGTCCGGATCGACACGGCTTCGCCGTCTTCGAATCCTTTTCCGGGCACAAACAGAATTTCGTCGTTGAAAAAAGAGCCCGTAGGCAGATAATACCGCATCCCCGCAACGTTGCGGTCGACGTTCAGCAGGTCCTGGCCATAGGCGTTAAATCCGCTGTCTCTCAGCGGAATGCCAAGGAGATTCGCCAGCGTCGGCATCATGTCGAGTTGGCCTCCCGTACGCTCTACGGTCTTCCCGGCCGTCATACCCGGCGCGTGGATAATCAGCGGAATATTAAACCGGCTGATCCGCGAATCGTAGCGGATACCGAGGGCCGAATGTACCTCTTCAGGGTCGACATGCTGCGGCTGGAGACCAAAATGGTCGCCGTAAATCATAACAACCGTTTCGTCCCATAAGCCTTCCGCCTTAAGCCGCTCGACAAACGTGCCGATGGCATAATCGGCATAGTTCACAGCCGCCAGGTAATCGCCGAGCATCGTGTCCTGCATGCTGTCAGGCACCGTAATTTTGCGGAAGCGGTCCGGCACTTTAAACGGATGGTGGCTGGATGCCGTAACAAATTGGGCGTAAAAAGGCGTTCCTTTTGCTTTCAGCTCCGCCAGCTTCTCCGCCCCGGTCAAAAACAGCTGTTCGTCCGATGCGCCAAACGCGTTAAATTCATCGTTTTGGAAATTCGGTTTGTCGTAGTAGCCGTTAAAGCCAAGCGCCGGATACAGCTCGTTGCGGTTCCAGAAGCCCGCTTTGTTGACATGAAATGTATACGCTTCGTATCCTCGGTCCCGCAGCAGCCGGGGAAGGCTCGGGAGCTGCCGGTCGCCGAATCCGGTGGACATTGCCTGGGTTCCAATCGGGTACACCGACGTATTGCTCATGAACTCGGCGTCCGACGTATTGCCCGGACCAATCTGCTGGAATACATGCGGGAAATAAAACCCGCCCGAAGCCAGGCTGTTCAGGACAGGCGTAATTTCCTGGCCGTCCAGCTTCTGGAACAGCGGGAAATTTTGCAGCGCCTCCACCTGGATGACGATAACGTTTTTGCCTGCCTGGGAACCAAAATAAGCGGGCGCCGCGCCGGGGTTATTCCGGTACCCGTAGGAGTCCTGCAGGGCGGCGGTCTCCCGGATCACTTCATTAATATCGCCCGTGCCCACGAGATCGCTGTCCGCACGGTCCTTCAGCACAGCGGCAACTTCATAGTTAATAAAGCCTGCACTCTCCGCCTGAACCAGTTCGTTCGTAATGTCCCGTGCGGCCCGCACCGAATAAGCCGACAGCGTCAGCCCGCCAAGGATAAAGACGAGGACGGCCACCAGGTGGGCGCGTCCGGCAAACCGCGGCTCGGAGACCCTTCCCCGGTATTCCCGTTCCCGTCTCCGCTGCAGCACCACAAGCGCCGGGAGAAGTAAAAGAAAATCGGCAAAAAACAAAAAATCGATCCAAAGCACGGTCGATTCCACGCTTTCCTTCACCTGGAACACCTGGTTCAGTTCGGCCAGCGCATGATACGTCGGCACGGAACCGAAATGGTTAAAATAAACCGCAGAAGCGAACATAATCAGGGAAAACAGCAGATTATATCCCCAATAGGCGGCGGTCTTCGCTTTTCCCGGCACAACCGCCGCCAATATGCCTATGATGGCCAGCGCCGGAGCGGCATCGGCTGCGACCCATTCCCAGGCGATCCGGTCGAAGAACAGATAACGCAGCAGCAGCAGCTTAAGCACGAGCACAGTTGAAACCGCGTAAAAATGCACCCGCGCCTTTCTTTTGATTGAGCTGTTCATGACTACCCCTCTTTGTATATAGTTGTTAAACGAATATTAACGATTCGTATAGTATAACAATTCTTGTTTTTTTGAGCAAAGAGGGGATGTGCCGCCGTGCGGCGGCAGGTCACGGCGTTATAGTGAGGGCCGCGGTACGGCGGCGGGTGAGAGCGTGCGGGGGCGAGCCGCCGTACCGCGGCGGGTGACATTGTTGGCGAGGGGAGGGCCGCCGTGCGGCGGCAGGTCACAGCGGTATAGTGAGAGCCGCGGTGCATGCGGCGGGAAACTGCAAGCGTGTGAGTTGGGGGCGAGAAGACTGACGGTGCCAGTAGGGCACAGCGGTTGGCTTTGCTCAGTCGGATGCTGTATGGCCCGAAGGGTACGGCAGTGCGGTTTTTGCACGAGCAAACTGCCATAAGGCCCGAGAGATCACAGCTGTGCGGGTTTTGCACGAGCAAACTGCCATAAGGCCCGAGAAATCACAGCTGTGCGAGCTTTCCGACCAAGCAGCCGTGCGGCCTCTAGAAGTCACAGCGGTGCGAGTTTTGCCCGCCCCAGCAGCCGGCGCAGAGAACGGTCCGCTTCCCGCAGCACAATCGCCTTGTCGATCGTCCGGGTGATTCCGCGCTCCATGACTACCGTTCCGTCGATGATCGTTGTCTCTACATCGGCGCTTGTTGCGGAGTAGACGATACGTGAGATGGGATCGGCGTCAAAAGAGGGGAAGGTATGGAACTGGTTCAGGTTCAGCACAGCCAGATCCGCTTTTTTGCCGACTTCCAGACTGCCGATCTGGTCCTCCATGCCAACCGCCCTCGCACCGCCGATTGTAGCCATCCGGAACACGGTTTTTGCGTCCATCGCCGCCGGGCCGTGCACCGGTTTTTGAATGAGAGCGGCCAATCTCATTTCACTGAACATATCCAAATGATTGTTGCAGGGCGCTCCGTCCGCTCCCAGGCTGAGCGAGACCTGGTGTTCATGAATCAGGCTGTTTGTCTCCGCTACACCCGAAGCCAGCTTGAGGTTGGAGCCGGGACAATGGCTGACATGCACGCGCCGCTCCCGCAAAATCCGTTTTTCCTCTTCATCCAGCCAAACGCAGTGAGCAAGAATCAGACGGTCATTGGCAAGGCCCAGGTGATCAAGGTACACGATATTACGCATCCCTGTCATTTCCTGAACGAGCGCGATTTCCCCGAGATTTTCGGAGGCGTGGGTATGCACTTTGACCCCGTAGCGTGCGGATAAATCGCGCACTTCTTCTAGCAGCGGCTCCGTGCAGGAGATCACAAACCGGGGCGAAAACGCGTATTGAACTCGCCCGTTCCCGTACCCGTGCCATTTTTCTAGCAGATCGACGCTGGCCTGCAGGGAAGAAGCGGTCTTCTCCTGCAGCGCGGCCGGAACGTCGTCTCCAGACCGGTCCATCATCACTTTGCCGGACAGCGCCCGGATTCTGCTCTCCGCAATCGCCTGAAAAGCATAATCGGTATGATGCACCGTCTCCATATCCACAATGGTAGTTGTTCCGCCGGAGATCAGTTCTCCGATGCCAAGCAAAGCGGAATAATACACCGATTCTCCGTCATGCGCCGCCTCCAGCGGCCAAATCCGTTTGCGCAGCCAATCCATCAGCTCCAGATCATCCGCCTGTCCGCGGAAGAGGGTCTGGCACAAATGGATGTGTGTCTGGATAAAACCGGGGATGACGGTCCGTCCGGTTGCGTCCATCACGCTTTCCCCTTCCCGCGGCAGCAGAGCGGAACCGATTTCCACGATTTCACCGCCGTCAATCCGCAGATCTCCTTGAATAATTTCCTCGCGTGCGTTCATTGTGATCAGCTGGGCATTTTTAATCAGCAGTCCGGCCATGGCCGATTCCTCCCTTTCAGCGCGGTCTCTGCGGGCTTGTGGCTCCCCCTGCAGGATGAACTGGATGTACTAACTGTACTAACGGAGCACGCAAAAAAAGCCACAAAAACAAGCCGAAGCTTATTTCGTAGCCAGAAATTTACGGTTTCTTGTAGAGACCCTTAATCCGATTATTAAGGATATACGAAAGGAATGCGTATTTAATTGGAATGGATTAATTTTATGAGGAAGACATGCCTAATGTCAATAAAATTTACACAATCCCCTTTATAAATAAACAAACACCTAAGAAAACCTGCTCAAACCTTTAGATCACGTCATGTTAAGTGACATAATCAACAAATGTCTTCGACTGCCGCTGTTGCAGTTGAACTAACTGGAACGAATCCTCTCCAGCGACAGACCCGCAGCGGAGCGGATTACCACCGAACGCGATACCGAGGTCTTTCCGGACCCAGAGGACGTTATTTCTGAAATTCTTGGGCTTTTGGTATGCCTTGCGGACTCCAGATCCGTTATTCGTACCAAAAACATCCAAATGATGAATTTTCCTCGTAAATAAGGGAATCTGAGTCCGTCTCTTTGCCAAAACACGGAAAAATCAGCAAATAGGGTCCCCTGAGTCCGTAAGAAAGTCATAGGGGAGGTCAATGTTGAGTTGCTACAAAAGTCCTCCAAAGTTTAGATAACCGAGACGGTGTTCCGGCAGGGAATGTTGCTGTAACGTAGAGTTACATACCTTTCTTGTTCGAATGGTTGGTCGCACTACCGTGATCCCTAACAAGTGAGGTGTTTTTTGACAATACAAGTAAATTTATTGAATTTCTCTTACTCGCTCAAGGGTCTAAGCCATTTTTCTAGCTGTGAAAGTTGAGTTATTAACAAAGCTTGTTCTCAATCTGTTTTAGAAAGGCAACAGGGTCTCTGCGGAAGCGTCTGCATTTCGTAGTTTCGTCTAGCCGCTTCGTCCATCGACGAGCACAACAAACTCACCACAGCTGAGAATATGTTCGTTCGCACTGCGGCGTCCCGTTGTTCGACGGTGTTTTGTTTTGGTTTGACGAAAAAAACGTTCATGGTCAATTTTTTTGCAGGCTAGGTTTATTGGCTGGTCAGCACTTTTTCAAATACCGGAAAAGGCGCCGTACGCCCCGGGAATCGGATTTCACCACGCAGCTCATATCCAAGACTGGTATAGAGTGACAGCGCCTTATGATTCTTCGCATACGTATCCAGACGGATCGTATCATAGCCCTCGGAACGCGCCTTCTGCTCCGTAAAGGCGATCAGCCGCCGGGCAATTCCCCGCCCTTGAAACTTCGGATGCACCGCCAGACGGTGCATGATCAGATGACGGCCTTCCTGGCGGGACCATTCCACCGCCTCGTATTCCTCGCTGGCGAACTCGTCCAATGTAAGCAGGCCGGCAACTTCGCCTTCCTCCTCGCACACATAGAGGACGCCTTCCTCCAGATCCAACGTCATCAGCTCCAGATTCGGGTAGCTTTCATTCCATTGGTCGCTGCCTTCCGCCTGCATCAAAGCTACGCAACTGCGGATCAATTCCATTCCCGGCTCCAAATCTTCTCTCCGGGCCGGGCGAATCCCGTTCTCCATTTCCGCCTCTCCTCTCTTCCTCATCCCATGTTCTCGTGTGGTACAAAAGAGGCGTTTCCTCTTCAGTTTTCCCAGAGAAAGAGTATAGGACACCGCCGACAAATGCGTCAACTTCCATTGCCTTCCGGCGGCTAGGAGTTGTATCACGTAAGGAGGCTCAACAGGAGAGAAAAGACTGAAGTAAGGGGAGAGCGGGCACGAAAGGGGAAAAAGCCGGATGGCGTCAGCGCCATCCGGCAGGTTAAGCTTCTATTAGGTGCCACTAGGTGCTTCTAGGTGCCACTAGGTGCCTCTAGCTGTTCCTAGCTGTTCCTAGCTGTTCCTAGCTATCCCTAGCTGCTTCTCGGTGCTTCTAGTTACTTCTAGCACTTCTATGTTTCTTCGCTCCTCCAGCGGCTTCTAACCGTTTAAGCTTCAGCGGAAATCAAGCTTGTGTCCGTCCTCGAAACCCTTCGCGAAACCCGCGTCGAACCCCACGTTGTATGCTTCGGTGTAGCCCTGCTGATAGGCGTCTGCCGGGGGGGTTTCCGGCGAGACGCCCGGTTCCGGGGGGAGCGGAATCACCTCCGGCGCGGGAGGTGCCGGAACAGGCACGGCAACGGCTACCGGAACGGGCGGCGGCGCAATCGTCCGGAGGCGGCGCGAATGCAGCCGCCGGATGCGTCTCCGCCGGCGGAGCGCGGTACTTCCGGTACGGCGTCTTCCTCTGCCCGCGTACAGGCGGCGTGCTCTGCGGAGCCCCGTTTTCCGGGCTTTGACCCGGCGCAGTCTGGTCGTCCGCAGCTTCGCCTTGCGTGCGACAAGCGCTCTGCGCCGCCGGGCGGGACCGGCGTGGCCCGCGGTTTTGCGGCTGGTTTTTTTCATTTCGGATTCCCTCCATTACTTCCTATGTGGGGCGGCATAATCAACCCGGTTTGAAGCCACGGCGCGGCTGGGACCCCCCGTTTCTGACGGTGAAGCGAGATACCCGACATCATCCGGCACATGGCGCTCTGGTATTCGCTTAAGATCCGGATGTTGTCGCACAGCTTGCGGGCAACCGGCTCGGAATGGCCGGTCACCTCAGCGATACTCTCGAGAATGTTTGCCAGGGCGGCCTGGCTGCGCGCAATCGAACGGATCATCTCCAGCTTGACGGCTTGCTCCGAGACGGGTCCGCCGTTCATTTTTCCTCGTCTCCGAATCCGAAGCCGCCATCCATTCCGCCAAAATCGCCGCTGTCCTCCGCATCCTCCGGCGGGGCCAGCACGGCTTTCAGGTTGCTGCACAATCCGTTTTCCAGCTTCGTTAGCCCTTCCAGCAATTCCACAATCTGTTCGTGGATGCCGATCGTCTCCTTCAGCTGATCCTCGTGGGACTCGAACGCTCTGGGATGGATATGATGATGCGTCCAATCCTTGACTTTTTCCGCCTCAACCGCCTTGGCCTCCAGAATCATCGCAATGTTCCACTGGAGGACGGCCGTCGATTCGAGCATCTGCAAAAACGCTTTTTCCCTGCTCATCCTCCGCCTCCCGTAATGCCGCTATTCTTCATCCGTGCCATTCATTTCCTTGATAACCCTGCCTACCTGGTCGGCCAAAGCTTCTTCCAGATCGGCGATCGCGTTCAGGTAAGCAATAATATTTTTGTTCACCTGGCCCGCGCTTTCAATCAGTCCGGCGCTGTCTCCGAAATCGGGGTCTTCCGCCGGCAGATCATGGACAATTTGCGCCATACGCACAGCCACATGGCGTTCTGCATCAAGAATGCGCGCCATCTGCTCGTGGGTATGGGCCATGTGCTGCAGTACTTTGGTGATTTGATTTTGCATGCCGGTTGCTCCTTTGCCAAAACGCCTTGCGGATTGCCTAAACGCCCTGCTACAGCATATGCCAGGGATCTCAAATGGGTTCGCGTCATGGCGGGCGCAAACTGCCAAAATTGCTGCAAGAAGGAAAGTTTTGCTCTTGGCGGAAGCAGCCAAATAAACAAGCCATAGATGGCATTACGATTCTTTAAAGTTATGCGCGGCTTCCATCCCGTATGTAAAAAGACAGCCCAGCCTTGGCGGTAATCCGCCGGCGGGACTGCCGGTTCAACAAAAAAACGATGGCCGGATGATCTGCAGGTCATTCTCCAGCAGGAGACGGTCCGGTTAGAACAGCGGATCGTTCAGCTTTTCGCCTGCCTCACGAAGCGATTGGAAGGTGCCCGCGTCGCTCCACCAGTCTTTTAACACATCATAGCTCAGTCTGCCTTTGGCAGCGTACAGATTATTGACATCCGTTATTTCCAGCTCGCCCCGCTTTGACGGCGACAAGGTACGGATCAGATCGAACACGGCCGTATCGTACATATAAATACCGGTTACGGCATATTCCGTCCGCGGCCGCTCTGGTTTCTCCTCGATCATGGTAATTCTTGCCGGATCAGCCGGGTCAAAGACCGGCACGCCGTATCGCCGCGCGTCGTCCACCGGCTTCAGCAGCACCTTAGCCGTGCCGGCGGGCTGACGGCCGAACTGCTCGGCGTAAGGCTTCAGATCGTCGGTGAACAGGTTATCTCCGAGCAGAACCACAAACCGTTCCCCTGCGGGGATATAGCTCTCCGCCAGCTGCAGCGCTTCGGCGATGCCGCCGGCGGCTTCCTGCACACGATAGGTCAGCGAAACGCCATAGGCGGCCCCGCTGCCCAAAAAATCGGTATACAGGCCGGCGGAATGCTTACCGATCACCAGCAGGATATCGGTGATTCCCGCCCGGCGCAGCCGGTCGATCCCATAGAGAATCATCGGATATTTGCCGACGGGAAGCAGATGCTTATTCAGCAGGCGGGTCAGCGGATAGAGCCGGGTGCCGGTGCCGCCCGCCAGTATAACTCCTCTCATCCTCTCTCCTCCTTCACTTGGTCTCAAGGCTCGCCTTACATGAACAGAGACGGGTCCGTCTGCCACTTTTCAATGAACTTGCGCCGGTTCCGGTCCACCAGTTCGGCAAGCGTCTCCCGGTACAGTGCCCGGAACCCCGCGCTGCCTTCATGATGTACAAGGCAATCTCCGGCGATCAGCAGCCGGTATCCCGCAATCCGGGCGCGAAGGCAATAATCATCGTCTTCGTAATGCCCCGGCGCAAACCGTTCATCCAGGAAACCGACCGTACGCAGCAGCTCCCTCCGCAAAAGAAAACACAATCCCACCAGCCGGGGCGAGACCTGCCATTTCGACGGATCGGAAGGACTGGCGGGAAGACGGCGGAACGCTTCCAGCTGATGAGGCACGTCCTCTACCCGCTGCCTGCCGCTCGCGTAATTCGTGACCGGCCCGACGATGCCGATATCCGGCTCGCTGTAAAGCGCCCGCTTCAGCTTATCGAGCCAGCCGGGGGAGACCGTCACATCGTTGTTCAGCAGCAGCAGCTCGCCGCCGCATGCAAGCTGCATACCGAGGTTGCAAGCGGCCGGAAACCCCGCATTGACAGGGAGGGAGACCAGGCGCAGCCCCTGATCGCGGCAGTACCGGTCTGTACCGTCGGCAGAAGCATTGTCGACTACAATGATCTCGTACCTGCCGCCGGTATGCGACCGAATGGCATTTACGCATTCGGACAGCAGCCCAAGCGCGTTATGCGTCGGAATAATGATGCTGGTCATGGTATTCATAAAGCATTCCTCCAGGCCGCAAGCTCCGGCCGGCGGCTGCCCGGCTCGAGCAGCCTGCCGCCGCTTGCCTGAATCGCTTCCGCCAGGGCTTCGGCATGATCGCCCGCGATCAGCCGGGACACGGTATTGTCCTCGCCGGTGTTCCCGGTCCGTTTGCGGTTGCGGGCGAGCACATCCACCGTGTGAACGGCTTCCACCCGCAGGCCTGCGAGCATGGCGGCCGCCTGGGCCTTCGGCGGAACGGCCAGCACGGCAGAGCCAAGCTTCCGCACGGCGCGGCGCGACAAGGCATGCGGGACGGCCGTCATGGAAGCCGCACCGAGGTCCGTCCGGCCAAGCGCCATGTTCAGGAACTGCTTGCAGCGGGTAACGCCGTCGGAGGCGGCAAACGGAGGCAGCAGCGGATCGATCCGGTTCAGGGCGACGTCCATGCCCCGGTCAACCGCCGTGACGAAGGGAACAAGCGAAGCAGCCGGGATCGCGATGTCGCCGTCAAGAAACAGGATGATGTCGCCCCGGCTCAGCTTCGCGCCGATTCCCCGTCCCACATCGTGGCCTGCCGGCTCGGGAAGCTGAATCACGGTTGCTCCGCGCACGTTTTTTGCCGCCTCGAAGCTGCCGTCCGTACAGCCATTCAGTACCACGATCAATTCCTCGGGCTGCAGCCGGCCGGCCTCCCGCAGCACGGCCGGAAGGGTCCCTTCCTCGTTTCTGGCGCAGACCACTACAGACAGCGTGCCTTTCCTGCTCCCGGGAACCATGACCTCTCCGATTGTCCCCGCCCGCCGGAGCCGCGTTCCCGCCGGACCCTGCCCCCGTCTCCCTGATCCGGCGGCGGACAGGCGTTTCCCGCCCGAATAGCCCGAAGCGGTCCGCCGGGCTGTCCTTTGAGCCGGCCGGCTGGCCCGCTTCGGACCGGTCTTCAGCCCGCCGGCCGGTCTCCCCCGGGTTCTCGCCCGCTTTTTCATGGCACCCACTCCCTTCTGCGTCCTCCGTCGTGAAATCCCGCCCGCGGTCCTTTGGCTTCGCACAGCAGCGCTATGGCGCGAAGATGGTCGGAGACGATAACCCCGCTGAGCGGATCGGTGCCGCGTGTTTTGCGTCTTGGCGCGTTCATGCCGCCGACGGGTACATGCGAGACCGCCTCTACGCGCAGTCCGGCCAGCACCGCCTTCGCTTGGGCGACCGGCGGCGAACACAGAGCCTCGCTGCCAATAGCGGCCAGCGCCCGGCGGCTGATCGCATGAGGCACAGCGGTCATTGAGCTGCCGGCCAGCTCAGGCCTGCCAAGCAGCAGATTCAGCGTATGCTTGGACAGTACAACCGGATGGGGAACCCTCCGGCCGACCGGGCCGCTATAGTCATTAAGCGCGACGTCAACTCCCCGCTCCACCGCTCGGACGAACGGCTGCAGCCGCCGGGCTGGGAGCGGAAGGTCCCCGTCCGTGAACAGCAGGATGCCGCCTTTAGCTGCTTCGGCTCCGATACTGCGTCCCACATCGTGTCCGAGCGGCCGATCCAGCAGGATCACACGCGCTCCGCAAGCTGCGGCGACCTCCGCCGTCCGGTCAGCGGAGCCGTTGACGACAACAATCACTTCCGTCCGCGGATGAACTGCCCGGGCGCCGGAAATGACCGCCGCGATGGTGCGTTCTTCATTCATAGCCGGAATCACGACCGACACAAGCGGATCGGGATGCGCGGGCGCCGGAGACGGCGTCCGGACAAGGGATACGTTCCGCCGCGCCGGTACGCGGGCGGCTGCAGGCCGTTTTGTCTTCAAGCTCATCCACCTTCCTGCCGGATCCTGCCCGGCTGCAGGGTTACATGACAGACTATGTCCTCCGGAGGATTCCGGCGACGGCCAACGCCCGAAGGCGCGGGCGGCGCGGGAAGAATGGTTACACGCCTGGTTTAGCAGGACTAGCGCGCTATGCCGGCTGTTTTTTATCACGTAAAAAAAGCAAAGCGCCCCCTGAAGGATGCTTCGCCTTCCCATGTGCCCGCAGCTCTTAAGCTGCGCTTAAATTCTCCATAAGCAAAAGGCCCGGCGAGCCGCCGGGCCTTACCATGCGAAATGACGGGACAACGGCGGAACTATGCCGTTATCGGAGGGCTCAACGGTATGTCCGTTCGTCACTCCGGGTCCAAATTCATGTCCCATTTTATTTTTTTGTACAGGAAAGAGCTGCCGCTCATCAAGCTAAACATGGCGTTATGGAACATGTATTTCTGAATGGATTTGGATTCAAAGTAATACAGCCCCGCGGAATAACCCACAAAAAACTCCTCCCAGCTGCCGTAGCTCTGCTGGGCCATCCGGGCGGCAGCCAGCCGGTAATCCCATAATTCTTGGGCACCGATCCACTTTTCCGTGAAGGCGACCCGGCTCAAAGCGATGGCCCAAGCCGCACCGTACCCCGAAACGTTGCCGGAGGGCAGCTGATACAGACAAGTATTCACTACCTCCAATTTTTTGAACTCGGGGTCGTTTTCACGCTTCGATTCCATGTAACGGGCCCTCGCTTCCTCGGAAAGCGCAAACAGGCGTGCATGAAGTATACGGTAAGGCAGATAAGTATCAGGATTCAGCAATGTTTGTATGGAGCTGACGGCGTCTTCCGCTTTTTTAAGCTCCCATTTCTTAAGGATTTGATGATGTTGACGCCTGCGCAGGAGCAGATCATCCGATTTAACCTCATAAGTTACGTAATAATTCCCTGTTCCCCCAAAAAAACAGCTGGAGGAGAGGCAGCGAAAATACGGCTCAAGCTGTTTCCGCTGGCGTATTTTATAATCGATGGACACCGCGATTTCCTCCGGTTATCAGGTTAGCATTCGAAGGGTTGCCCTTAAGGCTCTCCATGTATTTTTTATCAGTTTATAAACGAACAGCAGCATTAAAATAAAGTATACATACCACCAGTTTCCAGACTTGGGCATCATCAGAATAACCGCTCCCATAAACAAGGCGGGCCAGTTCAAATAAAGAAGCAGCATCAGCGCCTCCATCAGGATAAATCTCCGGTTGGCCGCTCTCATTTTGGGTACCAAATTATTATGCTTCTGAGAGTGGAGGTGCCGGTTCCGCAAACCAAACATCAGCGAATAAAATTTGAAATGGGCTTGGGGAGGATCGATCTTTTGACTTTGGGTATTCACTTCCCATGCCGCTTCAAGTTCGCCCCTCCCGATCCGGGCTTCCAACGCCAGCGTCAGCGCATCTTGCGATCCCGGGTTTATCCGGAGGAGCGTATCGGCAGCCTCCAATGCTTCGCCGTATTGCTTCCGGTCCAGCAGCAGCCTTCCTTTAAGCAAATAAACTTCGCCCCACTCAGGTTTCAGCGCCGCCGTACGGTTCAAATGCTCCAGCGCCGCTTCCGTTTTGCCAATCAACATCGCCGCTTTGGCCAGCATCAAATGCAGGTCGGGATCGTCTTGGAACAGGCCGTACGCCCGGGTTAACCAGACCTCCGCCTTCTCCGGTTGCCCGTCCATCAACAGGGTTTGTCCCTCCTGTCTGTATTCCAGATACGCTTCAATGTCGAAGTCCAAATCCCGGTTCCGGAAACAGTCGTACCCCATGGCACACACGCCGTCCACTTCAGCGATAACAAAGTCCATAAGCTCCGGACCGTATTTTTCCCGCAGCTCCTCTGCATTCTCCTTCAGTTCAAACAGCGTATCCAGCGTACCCCAGACCTCCAACGGCAGGAAGCTGTGTTCGTACAGGAAGTTGGCTGTCGCATCCCTTCTGCGCGCTCCCAGCTCGACGTCCCACATAAAGTCTTCTTGCGTCAGAGCGTTCCATGCCTCCGGCTCAATCCGAAGATTAAAGTCCTCATAGATTTCATGGAGCCGGTCCAGCAGCTGTTCGATTGGATGCCGTGCCGGAGCCGGCCTGTCGTCTACGTACTCCGTTCGCGGTTCCCCATACGCTGCCGTCTCGCGCCGCACCTCAGCGTCCCAGAGGGTTACCGGTACGGGCTCACGCGGCGCCTCTTGCTCACGCACAGCTTCCAGCTCGGGCTCACGGTGCGCCTCCGGTTCACGCACAGCTTCCGGCTCGGGCTCACGGTGCGCCTCTTGCTCACGCACAGCTTCCAGCTCGGACTCACGAAGCGATTCCTGCTCCCGCGCGGCTTCCGGCTCGGACTCACGAAGCGGTTCCTGCTCCCGCAGGGCTTGCGGCTCTAGCTCACGGCGCATCTCCTGTCCGCGCGCAGCTTCCGGCCCAGGCCCATGGGTTGCCTCTAGCTTCTGCATTGTTCCATTTCCGGGTTCCGGCGGAACCCGGTCCATATCGCGGGCTTCCGGCGCAGCGGTTATGCCCGCGCCCGCTTGAGGATTACCGGCGGGCTCCCTCGTCTGCCGTTTGCTCCGGTCCGCCTGCTTCATCGCCGCATCGTACGTTTCCCGCAGACGCTGGTATCCTTCGGCATCGTCTTCGGGATGATAAATTTTGAGCTGTTTGGCATACGCCTTCCGGATCAGCGAAGCATCCCGCGTCGGCTCGATCCCGAGCATTTCCCAACGGATCATGTAAAGTAATTCCACCCTTCCAGTTGTTCAAGCCGCTGCGTGTATTCCTTTACCGCTTTTTGTATAATCCGGTCGTCCTGCGTTTCCAGTGCTGCCTCGAACGCTGTCAGACAGCGGGCGATGTATTCCCTGTCCTCCCCAAGCGATTCCTCAAACAGCCGTTCGCCGCGGGCAACCAGCAGCCGGTTTTCGGCACGGTCGCGGGGATGAATTTTGAGATCGGCCAGCTGCCGGAGTCGCTCGTCGATTTCTTCTTTGGTCATCGTATTTTGGTGCTGTTCGATAACCAGGCGCTGCTTTTCTCCTGTCTGTACACTGGTCACTTCCACTTCAAGAATTCCGTTAATGTCATAAGTGTATCTGATGTCAATTTTCTGCTCGCCCGCGGGAGCCGGCGGCACCTTGATCGTGATTTCGCCCAGCTTCAAGTTGTTCTCCACCCGGCGGCTTTCTCCCTGATAAATGTCCACGTTCACTTGTTTTTGTTTATCAAAAGCCGTCTGGACCCGTTCAACCCTGCTTACCGGGATCGGTGTGTTCCGTTCGATAATCGGAAAATATTGAACGCCAATTACCTGTCCGTTTTCATTGCGGGTTAAGACATCCGTCCCCAATGTATACGGGCAGACATCCGTCAGAACAATCTCATCCAATGCCTGGTCGCGCTGTTTCAGCGCAGCCTGGATTGCCGCACCAAGCGCAACCGTTTCATCGGGATTGATGGTGACATAAGGAATTTGGCCAAACATCCGGCCGACCGTATGTTTCACCAGCGGCATCCGGGTTGCTCCGCCGATCATAACAATGCCGTCCAGTTCGGACGGCTTTAGCCCCGCATCATGCAGAGCCCGTTCCACCGGCCGGCGCAGCCGGACAAGCAGCGGCTGGGCCAATTGCTCCCACGTCGTTTTATCGATCCGCAGACTGTATTCCTTGCCATCCGAAACGATGGTCATGTCCGCTGCCGTCTCCGCACCAAGCGACCGTTTACACTGCTCAGCCTGTTTACTAAGAACCGAGCGCATTTTGTGATCGAGACTTTCCAGAGCAATCCCGGTGCGCTCCGTAAAATGAGACACCAGCAGCTCCGTGAAATCCTCTCCGCCCAAAAAGTTGTCGCCTGCGATAGACTTCACCTCCATAACGCCCTCAAACCGCTCCAGAATCGAGACGTCAAAGGTGCCGCCGCCGAGGTCAAATACGAGAAAACGCGTTTCTTCCTCCTCCTGGTGCAGGCCGTACGCCAGCGCTGCGGCTGTAGGTTCGCTGATCAGACGCTCCACCTTGAGACCCGCCAGTTCAGCCGCCTGCTTTGTCGCCTTGCGCTGAGTGTCGTTAAAATAAGCCGGGACGCTGATTACGGCTTCCTCAACCGGCTGGCCCAGATAGGCTTCCGCATCGGACTTTAATGTTTTCAGGATAAAAGAAGATAACTCCGTCGGAGAAAAGCTGTACCGTCCCAGGCTGTATTCTTTTTCCGTACCCATAAACCGTTTAAATGCCGCCGCAGTAAACCGGGGATGAGTGATCAGGCGTTCCCGGGCAATCGCCCCCGTCAGAATTTCGCCGGATTCATCCACGCTCACAATGGAAGGGGTTAGCGTATCGCCAAATGCATTCGGGATCAGCACAGGCCGTTCGCCATCCCAAAAAGCAACCAGACTGTTCGTTGTTCCCAAGTCGATTCCTATCATGCTCCTGTCCTTCTCTCTGTAGTGGGATAATCTCCTAATTTTATCGGAAGCCTCATTTAATTTCCACAATGCTGCATTCCTATCCGGAGTCAATACTGGCGGGGTAACCGTGCAATATGAAAAAAAAACGGCCAGGAACCCGCTCCTGCGGACCTGACCGTAACTCTAAAATCTGTGTTTATTCAAGTAGTGCTAAATTGTCCAGTCCTGGGGTCCTTCAGCCGGTGCGCCAGTCCGTACGCTGGGTGTCCCGATCGCAATCCAGGAGACCACGCCGTAGAACTGGGCGGACGGACGCAGACGAACCACCTGAATAACCGCTCCTCCGCCTTCCCGGCTTTTCAGCGAAGCATGGAAGTAAGGCTGATTGACCATGGCTACCAGCACATAGCCGGTGTGGCCAAACGGTTCATCAAAATTCACCGGAACGTCCACGCTGTCGCCCTCGCCATGGAACATAAACGCCGTCATTCCGAACTGCTGCTTGGCGGCGACACTGCCCGATGTGAGAACGGGGGCAAACTCCAGATGCCGGAGGCCAACCGCTCCCCGCTCCAGCTGTGCCGGACCCACCGCGCCTTGAGCAAGGTGGAAGCTCTGCACGCCGCCTTCTTCAATATGGCGGGACTGGATGGCAAAAGCGGAGATCGCCGCCGAGTCGACCGCTTCCTCCTGCAGGGCAGCGGGGCCGACTGATCCTGCGGCCAAATGCCGGCTCTCTACCGAACCGTCTGCCAGGTGAGCACCGGTCACTTCGCCCTCCTGCAGATGAGCGCCTCCAACGGATTGCGCTGCGAGATGCGTTCCGTCGACCGCTCCGGCCGCCAAATGACCGCTCTCGACGCTCTCCCGCGCCAGATGGATGCCGTTTACACTTCCTTCGCGTAAATGCACTCCGCCGACCGACTCCGGCGCAAGATGGGTTCCGCTCACTGAGCGGGACGCCAGATGGTCGCTATCCACCGACTCCGGCGCCAAATGCCCGCCCAGGATCGACCCGGCCCGAATGTGGCGGCTCTCCACCGCGTCATCGGTCAGATGTCGGCTTTCCACACTCCCTTCGGTCAAGTGCCGGCCTTCCACCGATTGGCCCGCCAGGTGCATGCCGTTCACGCCGCTTTCCCGCAGATGCATCCATCCGACCGAACCCGCGGCAAGATGCGTTCCGCTCACCGCTCCCGGCTCCAGATGCGCACTGCCAACCGACTCCGGTGTAAGATGTTCCCGCGTGATTGAGCCCGCCTGGATATGGCGGTTCTCCACAGCCCCATCCGCAAGATGTGCGCCGTTTACGCTGCTTGCGGTCAAGTGCCGGCTCTCCACCGATTGATCCGCCAGATGATCGCCGTTCACGCCGGCTTCCCGCAGGTGTGTGCCTCCGACCGAACCCGGCGCGAGATGCGCGCTGCTGACCGAGCCGGGTACCAGGTGGCCGCTGTCCACCGAACCCGGTGTCAGGTGCTCGCGCAGGATCGCTCCGGCCTGGATGTGGCGGCTCTCTACCGCATCATCCGTCAAGTTCCGTCCGTCTACGCTTTCTTCCGTCAGATGCCGGTTCTCCACCGACTGATCTGCCAGATGATCGCCGTTCACGCCGCCTTCCTGCAGATGTGTGCCTCCGACCGAACCCGGCGCAAGATGCGCGCTGCTGACCGAGCCCGCTACCAGGTGGCCGCTGTCCACCGAACCCGGTGTCAGGTGCCCGCCCAGGATCGCTCCGGCCTGGATGTGGCGGCTCTCCACCGCGTCATCCGTCAACTTCCGTCCGTCTACGCTCTCTTCCGTCAGATGCCGGTTCTCCACCGACTGATCTGCCAGATGATAACCGGTAATAATGTCCGGCCGCAGATGTTTTGCGCCCACCGACTCCGGCACGAGATGCGCTCCGTTTACCGAGCCTGGCACCAGATGGCCGCTGTCCACCGAACCCGGTGTGAGGTGCTCGCGCAGGATGGCCCTGGCCTGGATGTGGCGGCTCTCCACCGACTCTTCCGTCAGGTGCCGCGCCTCTACGCTTTCGTCCGTCAAATGCCGGCCTTCCACCGACTGATCCGCCAGATGACCGCCGTTCACGCTGCCTTCCTGCAGGTGTGTGCCTCCGACCGATTCCGGCGCGAGATGCGCTCCGCTTACCGAACCAGGCACCAGATGCGCGCTGTCCACGCTTTCCGGCGTCAGCTGCTCCCGTGTGATCGAGCCTTCGCGGATGTGGCGGCCCTCCACTGCGTCGTCCGTCAAATGCCGTCCATCCACGCTTCCCTCGGTCAGATGCCGGCCTTCCACCGACTGATCCGCCAAGTGCCCGCGATTCACAATGTTCTGCCGCAGATGTTTTTCATCCACCGATTCCGGCGCGAGATGCGCACCACTTACAGAACCCGGCACCAGGTGCGCGCTGTCCACACTTTCCGGTGTGAGATGCTCCAATGTGATCGAGCCTTCGCTGATGTGGCGGCTCTCCACCGCGTTATCCGTCAGGTGCCGTGCCTCTACGCTTTCGTCCGTCAAATGCCGGCCTTCCACCGACTGATCCGCCAAGTGCCCGCGATTCACAATGTTCTGCCGCAGATGTTTTTCATCCACCGATTCCGGCGCGAGATGCGCTCCGCTTACCGAACCCGGCACCAGGTGCGCGCTGTCCACGCTTTCCGGCGTCAGATGTTCCAGTGTGATTGAGCCTTCACGGATATGGCGGCTCTCCACCGCGTCGTCCGTCAAATGCCGTCCGTCCACGCTTTCCTCGGCCAGGTGCCGGCTCTCCACAGACTGATCCGCCATGTGCCAACTGTTTACAATACTCTGCCGCAGATGCATCCCGCCCACCGACTCCGGCGCGAGATGTGCGCCGGTTACCGAACCCGGTACCAGATGTGCACTGTCCACGCTCTCCGGCGTCATGTGTTCCAGTGTAATCGAGCCTTCGCGGATATGGCGGCTCTCCACCGCGTCGTCCGTCAAATGCCGTCCGTCCACGCTTTCCTCGGCCAGGTGCCGGCCTTCCACCGACTGATCTGTCAGATGACCGCCGTTCACGCTGCCTTCCTGCAGGTGTGTGCCTCCGACCGACTCCGGCGCGAGATGCGCTCCGCTTACCGAACCCGGTACCAGATGTGCACTGTCCACGCTCTCCGGCGTCAGATGTTCTCTCGTAATCGACCCCTCGCGGATGTGGCGGCTCTCCACCGACTCTTCCGTCAAGTGCCGCGCCTCTACACTTTCATCCGCCAAATGCCGGGCTTCCACCGCTTGATCTGCCAGATGTTCGCTATTGATGCCGCTTTGCCGCAGATGTTTTCCGCCTACCGATTCCGGTGCAAGGTGAGCTCCGCTGATCAAGCCTGGGGTCAGATGGGCGCTGTCGATAATCTCTGAGGCCAAATGTTCACGTGTAATCGCACTCTTCCGAATGTGGCGGCTCTCCACCACGCCATCCGCCA
>NZ_JBHOFD010000044.1:0-50358 GCF_046543445.1 Paenibacillus nanchangensis | reverse complement strand
GTGTTTTCTCATTAATCAAGCGGCTGTTAAATGAGCAATGATAGGGGCTCGTGGGAAACCATTCAACATTCTCCCAAAAGAATAAAAGCATATTTTTTTCCTTTAATTAGCTAAGGCTATTCATCCGATATATAAATGTCGGCTGCGCGAGTGGAGTCACTAACGGGATTGATGCACACAAGCGAAAAGCACAGACAGCATGAGATGTACTCTATCAATCTTGGTTAAAGGAGAAACGTGTTATGAGTCGATTTGACGAAATTATTTGGCAAAGAAATAAGTTGATTACTGGTTTTTTCACCCTGGTATTGGTGCTTGGTGTGGTTTTGGCATTGACCCGGCAACCTTCACTATGGATTACCAATGGTGCAGCAGCTGTATTCTGCTCATGGATGATTTATAGTAATCGTACACGTAAATTTATTCGAATCATCCCTTGGGCAGCAACGGTGCTGCTAATATCAATGCTTGTCTACACTACCTCAGACGGAATGAACATCGCTACGACATTTTTATATGCCACCGTGTTGTTGATTTATCCGACGGCCCGCTATTTTACTGCATTTTTTGTAGTGGCGCTGATTAAATATATCATTCAATTGATTGCTTTCCCGCCAAAACAGGAACTGTTATCTGGCAATATAGTGGATTTGGCATTGTTTACAATCATCGGTTTAATCCTGTTAGCGGTCTCGGTTCTTAACCAGCGGCTGCTGCAGCAAAGTGAAGAACGCCAGAACGCAATCGAGGGATCGCGGCTTCGTATGGAGTCTATGCTGGAACGTATACAAAACGCTTCCCGGACCCTTTTTAAAGTAATGGAGCAGCTTAAGGCACGAGTCAACGAAACCGGTCTCATTACTAACGAAGTCATCACAAGCTTTGGGGAAGTGGCCAAAGGCGTGGATTTTCAAGCCAGCAGCGTAACCGAAATCTCCGACTCCTTGTCCGTTTCGGACCGGCATATTCAGGGAGTTGCTCAGTCGGCGATGGAAATGAAACGGTTATCGTCTCATACCACCGATATGACCGAAAGCGGCAGCGTACAGATTCGCCAGCTGAATTCACAAATGAACGAAATTTATTTGATGATGAGGAATACTGCTGCGGATATGGAGGAGTTTAACCGCAGAAACGAAGCGGTGTCCGTCATATTGTCCACTATAGCGGATATCTCCAGACAAACGCATTTACTCGCCCTGAACGCAGCCATTGAGGCGGCAAGAGCCGGCGAGCATGGCAAAGGTTTTGCAGTCGTGTCATCTGAGGTGCGGAAGCTTGCTGCACATTCCGAACAGGCGACTCAAGAGATTTCAGACATTGTGGGGAGCATTCAGTCCCAGTCGAAGACGTTGGCTGACCGTTTTGAACAGGCATGCCACTCGTTAGAGGAGGGAAAAACCGCCGCCCAGGCTGCGGAAGAAGTGCTTCAATCGATTTACGAAAACACAGGCATGGTGTTATCCCAGGCGGCTGAAATCGAAGACAGCTCCATTAGTATGCAGGATTCCTCACGCAGGGTCGTAAACGAGGTGACGGAAATCTCGGGTGTGACCCAGCAGTCGAGCGCCGCGGCTGAAGAAATTTTGGCGGGGATGGAAGAGCAGCGTGCCATTACAAACCGGATGGTCAAAAATTTTGGGGAACTGGAGAAGCTCATCGCGGATTTAAATGAATTGGTTTCGGTTCCCTCAGACTCCAAGGCCGGCTGAGCTGAATGCTAGCCGGGTTGCGATGAAGAGTTCTAATCTCTTGCTTTAGCTAAGTGTCCGTAATGGAAGGACATCTGTACGGATATCCGCATTTTTTCTTGATTGATTAATGATGGGGCAGGCGGTTCTTCATTATTCTTGACAGTCCAATAGGCCTTTGCTAAGATGGCAATAATAAATTTTTGGACCGACGACTCCAACCTGTAAGGAAGAGGCTGGGCAGACGCCGTTTCCGCCGTGATGCTGTGTGTGCGGGGGATGGACTCATGTCCACGCGTCTTCTTTTCTGTATAAGTGGGTGGGCGCCAGAACAAAACATAAACGAGGAGGAATGACCCAGGTGTGGGAGGACAAGCTTGCCAAAGAAGGGCTTACGTTTGACGATGTGCTGTTGATTCCGCGGAAATCCGAAGTGCTGCCGAAAGAGGTTGATGTCTCGACTCAATTGAGCAAGCATGTGAAACTGAATATTCCGCTGATCAGCGCCGGTATGGATACGGTAACCGAGGCGGCGATGGCCATCGCAATTGCCCGTGAAGGCGGAATCGGCATCATTCACAAAAATATGAGCGTGGAACAGCAGGCAGAGGAAGTCGATCGGGTGAAGCGGTCCGAAAGCGGCGTAATCACCAATCCGTTTTCGCTCACACCGGACAGGCTGGTATCCGACGCGGAGAAGCTGATGGGCAAATACCGGATTTCCGGCGTGCCGATTGTGAATGAGGAGAACAAACTTGTCGGTATCCTGACGAACCGCGATCTTCGTTTTATCCACGACTACAACATGCCGATTAGCGAAGTGATGACGCGGGACAACCTGGTGACTGCTCCAGTAGGCACTACACTCCAGGAAGCCGAGGTGCTGCTGCAGCGCCATAAGATCGAGAAGCTGCCTTTGGTGGACGATCAGATGATTTTGAAGGGTCTTATCACCATTAAAGATATTGAAAAAGCAATCCAATTCCCTAACGCAGCCAAAGACGCACACGGGCGGCTGCTGGCCGGCGCGGCGATCGGCATTTCCAAAGATACGTTCGAGCGGGCGGAAGCGCTGGTCAAAGTGGGCGTTGATGTCATCACTGTAGACTCTGCTCACGGTCATCACATCAATATTATTGAAGCAGTCCGCAAGCTGCGCGAGCTGTATCCGGACCTGACCCTTATTGCCGGCAACGTGGCCACAGGTGAAGCTACCCGGGAACTGATTGAAGCCGGAGCATCCGTTGTAAAAGTAGGTATCGGTCCAGGTTCGATTTGTACCACCCGCGTTATTGCAGGCATCGGGGTTCCGCAGATCACCGCAATCTATGACTGCGCAACCGTTGCACGCGAATACGGTATCCCGATTATCGCGGATGGCGGAATCAAATACTCCGGGGAGATCACCAAGGCGATTGCCGCGGGCGCGCATGCGGTAATGATGGGCAGCCTGTTCGCCGGAACGGAAGAAAGCCCGGGCGAATCGGAAATTTATCAAGGCCGGAAGTTCAAAGTATACCGCGGTATGGGCAGCATGAGCGCCATGAAACAGGGCAGCAAGGACCGCTACTTCCAAGACGACGACAAGAAGCTGGTTCCAGAGGGAATCGAAGGCCGGGTAGCTTTTAAAGGCCCATTGTCCGATACGGTTCATCAGCTGATCGGCGGTCTGCGTTCCGGTATGGGGTACTGCGGAACGCAGAACCTCCGCGAGCTGCGCGAGGATACCGGCTTTATCCGGATCACGGGCGCGGGATTGCGCGAAAGTCATCCGCATGATGTACAGATCACGAAGGAAGCGCCAAACTATTCGCTGTAATTGCCAGTTTCAACCTATTCTAGACAGACCAGGCGTTTTTCGCCCGGTCTGTCTTTTTTTGCGCATACCCCTGTGTTAGAATAGAACAAGCAATCGATATATGGCTGAAAGGGAGTTAATTCATTGAAGCATAAGGGGAATTCCAAAGGAAAGAAATTTGTTGTAAGAACAGCGGCGGCAGGTCTGCTTCTAAATATGCTTTGCTTTTCCACAATGCCGGTTATGGCCCAAGGGGCTGCGTCTCCGGCGCCGAGCGCGGCTGCGCAGACGCAGAGCGAAGGATCCGGCAAGCAGGCGGCCAAGACCGGAGCGGTCAAGATTCCAAGCGTGGAGTCGCTTGAGCTTGATTTGAAGTCGGCCGTGCTGCTTGAACCGACGACAGGCCGTGTCCTGCTGTCGATGAACGCCGATGTGCCGCTGCCTCCGGCGAGTATGACCAAGATGATGACCGAATATCTGGTTGCCGATGCGGTGAAAGCGGGCAAATTTAAATGGGAAGACAAAGTCGATGTTAAAGAAAATGCGGCAAAGCAGATCGGTTCGCGTATTTTTTTGGCGGAAGGCGATCAACATACCGTTGAGGAACTGTACATAGCGATGGCTGTGGGCTCTGCTAACGACGCTACGGTGGCGCTGGCGGAATACGTGTCGGGTTCGGAAGCTGAATTCGTGAAGCTGATGAACGAAACGGCGAAGAAGATGGGAATGAAGAATACCTATTTCGTGAACTCTACCGGACTGAGCCGGGCGGATATGCCGGACAAGTTCGAGCCGGATACGGATAAGGAAACGGTCATGTCGGCAATGGACGCTGCGATTCTTGCAAAACACATCGTAATGGACCACCCGGACTACACCCGTTTTACAACAATTCAGTCTTACAAGTTTCGGGAACGCGACGACAAGCCGATGATCAATTACAACTGGATGCTGGAAGCGAACAAAAACATTCCGAACTTTAAAGCCTACGCATATGAGGGCCTGGACGGCCTCAAGACGGGCCACACCAGCAGCGCCGGGAACTGCTTCACAGGAACGGCGGAACGTGACGGCATGCGGCTGATCAGCGTTGTTATGGGCGCCAATTCGGAAGCGCACCGTTTTACGGAGACCAAGAAAGTCCTCGATTTTGGCTTTAACAACTTTGAGATCAAGCAGGTGGTTGCGCCTAAGGCGGTTGTGGCAGGCACCGAAACCGTTCCTGTGGAAAAAGGCAAAGAAAAGCAGGTAGGCGTTGTAACGGATGCGGGCGTTACGTTTATCGTACCGAAGGGAACCGCCAATCCCCAAGTGAACGCCAAAGTTCAGCTGAATGACGCCTCCGCCATGGTAGCTCCGATCGCTGCAGGTACGGCGCTGGGCAAGGTAACCTACTCGTACACAATTGAAGGAATGCCGCAGCCGCAGGTGCAGACCGTCAATCTGATTACATCGGAAGAAGCGGAGAAGGCCGGCTGGTTCGCGCTGCTGTTCCGGGCAATCGGCGAATTTTTCAGCGACCTGTTCGCGGGTATTAAAAATCTGTTCTAGGCCGTTTTCGGGGGCAACAGGCAGGCAGACAGACAGCTTGTTCAATAGCTCCCCTTACGGTACAATTACAAGTCAGATCAAGTTCGTATACTCAGGAGGTATAGACATGGAAACGGGAACATCGCGTGTAAAAAGAGGTATGGCGGAAATGCAAAAAGGCGGCGTCATCATGGACGTTATGAATGCGGAGCAGGCCCGGATCGCCGAGGCAGCCGGAGCGGTGGCCGTAATGGCGCTGGAACGGGTTCCCTCCGATATTCGCGCGGCCGGCGGGGTAGCGCGTATGGCCGATCCGACCATCGTGGAAGAGGTCCTTCAGGCGGTGAGCATTCCCGTTATGGCCAAAGCCCGGATCGGTCATTATGTGGAGGCCAAAGTTTTGGAGTCTCTCGGCGTCGATTATCTGGACGAGAGTGAAGTGCTGACACCCGCCGACGAAGTGTTCCATATCGACAAACGCGATTTTACCGTTCCTTTTGTGTGCGGAGCCAAAGACCTGGGCGAAGCGCTTCGGCGTATCAGCGAAGGGGCCTCCATGATTCGTACGAAGGGCGAGCCGGGTACAGGAAATATTGTTGAGGCCGTTCGTCATATGCGTTACATCAACAGCCAGATCCGCAAGGTGCAGAATATGTCTAAGGATGAGCTGTATGCTGAAGCCAAGGTTCTGGGCGTGTCTTATGACCTGCTGCTTGAGGTACATCAGCTTGGCAAGCTTCCGGTCGTCAACTTTGCGGCAGGCGGTGTGGCTACGCCGGCGGACGCGGCGCTTATGATGCATCTTGGTGCGGACGGCGTATTCGTTGGATCGGGTATTTTTAAATCGGACAGCCCCGAGAAATTCGCCCGTGCCATTGTTGAGGCAACCACGCATTATACGGATTATAAATTGATTGCCGAGGTGTCCAAGAACCTTGGAACGCCGATGAAAGGCATTGACATCGCCAGCCTTACGGCGGCGGAGCGCATGTCCGACCGCGGCTGGTAATCCAGAGAGAAGGTAACAGAATGAAGATTGGCGTGCTGGCGCTGCAAGGCGCTGTTGAAGAGCATATCGTCAGCATTGAACGGGCTGGCGCTGAAGGCGTTCCCGTCAAGAAGGTGGAGCAGCTGGAGGAGTTGTATGGACTGATTATCCCCGGCGGCGAGAGCACCACGATTGGCAAGCTTATGCGTAAATACGGCTTTATCGAAGCGGTCCGCACGTTCTCGGCGCAGCGCAAACCGATTTTTGGAACCTGTGCCGGGATGATTGTGCTGGCGGAACGGATTGCAGGCGGCGAAGAAAGCCACCTTGGGCTTATGGATATCACTGTGGCCCGCAATGCCTTTGGCCGCCAGAAAGACAGCTTTGAATGCGATCTTCAAGTCAAAGGGATTGAGGAGCCAGTTCGGGCGGTGTTCATCCGGGCTCCGCTAATCCAAGAGGTAGGCCCAGAGGTTGAGGTGCTATCGACCTACAAGGATGAGATTGTCACTGCAAGACAGCAGCATCTGCTGGTATCTTCGTTTCACCCCGAGCTTACGGATGACTATCGTCTGCATCAGTATTTTGCAGAGATGGTTGAAGCTTCAGCCCGGGTCTAAACTGCATCTATAGACACTCTGACTCTTCCAAAGCGGCCTTACGATCTGCGGAAGAGTTAAGGTCGTTTCAGGAGGGAATTGTTGTGCTTGATGTCAAAATATTGCGCAGCGACTATGCTAGAGTAGAGCAGGCGCTGAATAACCGGGGCAAATCGCTGGAGCTTATCGCAGGATTTCCGCAGCTTGATCTGCGCCGCAGAGAATTGCTGCAGGAAACGGAAGCACTGAAGAATCGCCGGAACACGGTGTCGGGCGAAGTTGCCAAACGCAAGAAAAGCGGGGAACCGGCGGAAGAACTGATTATCGAAATGCGAAGCGTATCCGACCGCATCAAGGAACTCGACGAAGAAGTCCGTGTGTTGGAAGGACAAATCGCAGAGCTGACACAGAGCATTCCGAACATTCCGCATGAGTCGGTGCCGGTGGGACGGTCCGAAGAAGAGAACGTGGAGGTGCGCCGCTGGTCGCAGCCGCGCGAGTTTGCGTTTACGCCCAAATCGCATTGGGAGCTGGCGCAAAACCTGGATATTCTTGATTTTGAGGCGGCCGCTAAAGTGACGGGATCCCGTTTTGTGTTTTATAAAGGGCTTGGAGCCCGGCTGGAGCGCGCACTCATCAATTTTATGATGGATCTGCACAGCGGCGAACACGGATACCAGGAAATGCTGCCTCCTTACATTGTAAATAAAGACAGCCTGTTCGGCACAGGACAGCTGCCTAAGTTTGAGGAGGATCTCTTCAAACTACGGGATACAGAATATTATTTGATTCCGACAGCGGAAGTGCCGGTCACCAACTACTTCCGGGAGGAGATTCTGAACGCCTCGGATCTGCCGAAATACTGCGTCGCTTACAGCTCTTGTTTCCGCTCGGAAGCCGGGTCGGCAGGCCGGGATACGCGGGGGCTGATTCGTCAGCACCAGTTCAATAAGGTGGAGCTGGTGAAGATTACAACACCTGAATCTTCCTACGAGGAGCTTGAGAAGATGACTGCCGACGCCGAGCGTGTCCTGCAGCTGCTGGAGCTTCCGTACCGCGTGCTGTCCCTGTGCACCGGCGATATGGGTTTTACCGCCGCCAAGACGTATGACTTGGAGGTATGGCTGCCGGAGAGCGGGATGTACCGCGAGATTTCATCCTGCTCGAACACAGAAGACTTCCAGGCACGCCGCGCCAATGTTCGCTACCGGCCGGAGCCGAAGGCGAAGCCTGAATTTGTTCATACCTTAAACGGCTCCGCGCTGGCTGTAGGTCGTACAGTCGCTGCCATACTTGAGAACTACCAGCAGGAGGACGGATCGGTTCGCATTCCTGAACGCCTTCAGCCCTACATGGGCAACGTACAGGTGATTTCACCTAAATCGGCGCAGTGATCTTGCTGTTTTAGCTTGGAATGTGGTATAATAACTGATGCATGTGCTGTTTTAAATCACTGGAGAGGTACCGAAGCGGTCATAACGGGGCGGTCTTGAAAACCGTTAGGGTGCAAGCCCACATGGGTTCGAATCCCATCCTCTCCGCCACTTTCAATTACAAATGATCAGCAGACCGCTTCTTTATGAGGAGCGGTCTTTTTGTATATCTTTTTTCTTGTACAAACCTTTGGGCGGCAGCGGAATAAAATCAAGCCTTTTTCCGCACCGTATTAGGAGCACCGGGCGGGGAAACCCGGTTGCTCCCAGCAAAGGAGGTCAACGATATGAACAGGGAATTGCAGATCGATCAGCCTGCGCTTGTCTCCGCATGGAAAGCGCAGATGCCATCTTTCCTGGAGGATGGGGACAGCTTTGCCGTTCAAGCGGATGAAACCGATCCGCACAGCCTGCGTATTCATATTAACGCGGCCGGTCATCAGGCGTATTCTTTTGATTTTCGCTGCACCTATGTGGACAGCCGGGAGGTTGCGGTCGATCTGGTCGACGTGGAACGTGCAGGGCGCAGTGCGGATGAGAGAACGGATGTGGTGCAGGAATTGGCCCGTGACTACACCCGTCATATTCATGAATGTGCGCAGAATCTTCAGCGCATTACCAATGTGAAGGAGGCAGGCCGATGAGCAAGCCAGACAGCTATCCAGCTACGGGCAGCCGCCAGGGTAAACCAGACCGGGACAAGCAGCGCCATACGGGCGGTCCGGAACCTCTGTCGGGCTCGAAAAAGGTGAAGAACGCCAATCACGTCAGTCACCTGAATCGGGAAGGATAAGCAGCCGTGTAACAAATTTGCCAAAAAGTTGTTTCTGTTGTCGTTTAAATGGTTTATGATTAATGGGGATTATTTTTACCATGGGAGAGGAGACACAAAGAATGAAGAAAAAATGGGGGTTGTCTGCAGCGGCAGTGCTGCTATCAACAGCGGTATTACTGTCCGGATGCGGAGCCAAACAAGAGCCAAAAGAGGCGCTGAAAGCCGCGGCTACGCAAGTTACGGAACTCAAATCTTATGAAATGAAGAGCACGGTGGTGCTCAATGATCTTAAGATGGACCTGCAGGAAGATGAAGCGGCTGGCATGTCGCAGGTTGTAAGCATGCTCAAGAACGCTGAAATGACCGTAGAGGGCGTTTATCAGGCTGATCCTATGCAGACAGAAGCTACGCTGACCCTGAACCTTAAAGGGGATATGGCGATGAGCTTTACCATGCCGATGGTGATGACATCGGAGAAGATTTATGTTAAGGTTCCATCCATTCCTTTCTTGCCGCTGCCGGAGACGATGGTTGGCAAATTTATCGAACTGGATTTGAAGGAGCTGGCTGCCGAGGAAGGAACTGAATTCAACCCGGCTGCGATGGATACCCAGAAACTGCAGAAGCTGTCCAATGAAGTCGCGGACGCCGTTCTGAGCGAATATGATCAAGAGAAATATTTCAAGAACGTAAGCACCAAAGACGCGAACCTGCCGGAAGGCGTTGACGCCAAGCAAGTGGTCCGTTTTGAAGTGACGAACGACAACGTGAAGGAAGCCATCACGATCCTGGTGAACAACGCGCTGCCGAAAGTGATCGATATTCTGTCCAAAGAAGAATACCGCACAATGCTGGAGATCGAGCAGGCTGATCTGGATGAAATGAAGACAGAAATTCAATCCGGCGAAGCCAAAAAAGAGTTCGATGAGGGGCTGGCTGAACTGGACAAAGTCCTGACGATTAACCAGTTCCAGGTAAATACGGCGCTGAACAAGGATGATTTCCCGGTCTATCAAGACATGGTGATGAACATCAACTTCAAGGACCCGGATTCTTCCCAGAACATTGGCTTGTCGCTGAAAGGCAGCAACCAATACAGCCGGATTAACGAGAAACCCGAATTCAAGATCGGTATTCCGCAAGGCGACGAAGTGATGACTATGGAAGAGTTCGAGCAGGAAATGGATTCTTTAGGATCTTCGTACTAATTTAATTCTCATCATCCCGCACTACGCAAAAGCCCATTGCAGCTGTATTCGCTGCAATGGGCTTTTTTACGTAGGTAAGAACAAGAAGCCGCTAGGCGTATGGCACCTTCTCCTCCAGCTCGTCGGACAGAATAGCGTAAATCTGATGGTCCTGCCACATCCCGTTAATCTGAATATAACGGCGGGCAATGCCTTCTGCCTGAAAACCGTTTTTCTCCAGAACTCGTCTGGAGGGAGTGTTGTCCAGCAGCACGGCAGCCTGTACCCGGTGCAGCCGCAGCGCCCGAAAAGCATAACCGAGGGCCAGGCGTACAGCGGCGGTCATATAGCCCGCTCCTTGGTGAGCCTGATCCATAAAATAACCGATATCGGCAAACTGGCCGACGCCGCGCACAATATTGGAGAGATTCACCTGCCCTATCAGCGTACCTTCAAGCAAATAAATCCCGAAGGCATACCCCCTGTCGTTCGCCGCGTCCTGCACCCGCTGCATGATTAGTTCCCGCTGGCTATCCAGTGTAAAAAAATCATCCTCGCGCAGCGGTTCATACCGCTGATGTGACATCCGGTTGCGCACACGGAGTTCGAGCAGCGCCTCGGCATCTTCCGGCCCAAGCTGCCGGATATAAATTCCGCTGGGCGTGTCGTAGAGGGTAAGCTTCACTATATTTTCTCCTTCCCGGCCACATCAGCCGCTGGTTTCTTACGGAGCCGCCGGAAAAAGTCAGTTAAAAGCGCGGCGCACTCCGCCTGCAAAACGCCCTGGATCACGGCGGTTCTATGATTAAACCGCGGCTCTTCCAGAAGGTTCATCAATGTACCGGCGCAGCCTGCCTTGGGATCAGGTGTACCGTAAATGGTGATAGGCACACGGGCCTGGACGATGGCGCCCGCACACATGGGGCAGGGCTCCAGCGTTACATACAGCCTGCAGTCCAGCAGCCGCCAGGAATTCAAGTTGCGGCTGGCTTCCCGGATCGCCACCATCTCCGCATGCGCGGTTGAGTCCAATGTCGTCTCCCGCAGATTGTAGCCCCTGCCTACAATTTCTCCATGCTGAACGACGACCGCGCCGATGGGGACTTCGCCAAGAGCCTCCGCTTTTTTGGCTTCGGCAATGGCCTCTTTCATCCAGTGCTCGTGTTCTTCCCATTCCGCCGGGATAAGTAGTTCCTCCGAACTCAAGTCGGTGTGCCCCTTTCATTAAAACAGCCTATTGTCCAACGAACAGGCATTCGTTCTTAACAGAATGTGCATAACTCTGTGGATAACAAGCTACTTGTCCACATTATTATTCACATGCTTATTTGTTATTTTGTTTATATGTGGATAAGTTGTGGATGAACCCTTCCTCATTGTAGTGAAAGTCCTTTAAAATTTCAATCTTTTGCCTTAGGCAGCGGGCCAAATCAGAGTTAATCCCTTTTCAAACAGGTAGGCAAAAGGTATGATATTGATTGAAGCGCCGTAAGGATTTGCCAGCGGATAAGAGGTGACGAAAAAGCTTGTCCATCAAAACAAAATTATCGGCAATTATTTTCGGTTCGGTGCTGCTGATTCTGGGATTGAACCTCATGTTTAACATGTATGCAACCCGCGATAATCTCCGGGCGGAAAGCGAATCCAACATGGAAATGGTTGCGAAGCAAATTGCGGTATCCGTCGAACAGAGCCGGTACAGCTCGAATTATGTGGAGCACCAGATCGCGCAAAATCTGCATATGGCCGCTATTCTCGCAGCCGGCGAGCTGCCAGAGGATATCGCCGATGTAGATAATGCGGAATTGCAGCGTCTGTCGCAAAAATTGGGCGTGACCAACATTTCACTCTTGGTAAAAACCGAAGGGGATGTAAAGGTTGCTCGCTCCTCAGATCCGAAGGAGATCGGGTTATCCACAAAGTCTTGGGGATTTTGGTATACTGCGTTCCTGCAGCTGTTTGAGAAAAGAAATGTGTCGATCGAACAGGGACAGCGCATGGAGCATTTCTGGTCGGGACCGTTCGAGTATTCCTCTTCCAATCCGGAGTATATCGAGAAATGGGGATATTATTATGACGGAAAACGAAACTATCTGATTGATCCCTATATACGCAGTACTTCGATAAGCGATTATGTCCGAATTATGAGTCCCAACGAAATTGTCGAGCAAATGAAAGAGGCGAATCCGCGAATACTGGAGATTACCGGGTTCAATCCCAATACCTTCGGTACGGATACTATGGAAGCCGATGGAGAGGATAGGGTTAACAGCAAGCTGCGGAACAAACCGATCAAATACGGCACATACCGGTACGGCAACGTCACAGAAGATAAAGCGGCGATTCAGAATGTGCTCGATTATAAAGAGCCGTACACTATGGAAACGACGGTCCGGGGAGAAAAGGTTCTGAAGAGCTTTATTCCTGTAACGGAGCCGACGTTGGGGACGTATGTGATCGCGGTGGTTATGAACTATAATGCGATTTCGGCTGTAGTCAAAGACCAGCTGCTCAATAACCTGTCGATTTCCCTGCTTCTGCTCGCTTTCTTTTTCCTGCTCAGCTATGTGCTGGCAGGGTTTATCACCCGGCCAATTCAAGCGATTTTGGCCAAAGTTAACGATGTGGCGCGCGGGAACTTTGAACCGCCGCTTAATGTCCGCAGCAGGGATGAACTGGGGCAGCTGTCCCTGCGGATCAATGCGATGACCCGCAATCTGATGCAGCATACGAGCCGGCTGGGCCAGACACTTGAAGAAAACCGCGCGGTAAAAGAACACCTGGAGTCCGTGATCAACGGCACGTCTGACGCCATCCATACTGTCGATATGGAAGGACGGATTATCAGCGTCAACCGGGCGTTCGAAGAGCTGTACGGCTGGAGCGCGGAGGAAGTAATCGGCCAGCGGCCGTTGCTGGTGCCGGACAGCGTCCGGTTCCAGGAGGATACGCGGCTGGAGGATCTGAAGCGGGGAGAACAGCTGCCGCCGCTGGAGACGATCCGGTTGAAACGGGACGGGACGATTGTGGAGGTCAGCATCAGCTCCTCGGTTATTCGCGACGAGGAAGGCCATCCGCAATCTGTTATTCACGTCTCGCGGGATATGACGGAACGGAACCGGATGGAGGAGCTGCTTCGCCGTTCGGAGAAGCTGACCACAGTCGGCCAATTGGCGGCAGGCGTAGCGCATGAGATCCGCAACCCGTTAACGACGCTGCGGGGATTTCTCCAGCTTCAGCAGGAGAAAAAGGTTCTCGTGCCGCTGCATGTCGAGCTGATGTTGTCCGAGCTGGAGCGGATCAATTTGATTGTCAGCGAGTTCCTGATTTTGGCGAAGCCGCAGGCGGTGCATTTTCAGTCAAAAGATGTGCGTTATATCCTGAGTGATGTGGTGTCCCTTTTGGACAGCCAAGCACATTTGTATGGAATTGAGTTCGTTGCGGACTTTTCTTCGGTTCCGGGTACGGTTCACTGTGAAGAAAACCAGTTGAAACAGGTGTTTATCAACATTATGAAAAATGCAATCGAAGCCATGCCGAGCGGCGGAAAAATCACCATTCAGCAGTCGATCGAGGAAGCATTTGTCCGGATCGTGATTTCGGACCAAGGGCAAGGCATCCCCGAAGAGATGCTGCCGAAGCTTGGCGAACCGTTTTTCACCAATAAAGAGACCGGCACAGGATTGGGCCTGATGATCAGCCAGCGTATTATTCAAGCGCATAAGGGCACGATGGAGATACAGAGCGAGGTGGGACGCGGGACGTCCGTCATCATCAAGCTGCCCGCAGGAGACCTGCTGAAGCAGGATAAAGGCGAAGAGGCGTCTCCTGAGGCCTAGAGACAGATCGGAGTGAACGACAGCATGCGGATCAACAAATTCATCAGCGAGACCGGTTACTGCTCCCGGCGCGAAGCAGACAAGCTGGTGGAGAGCGGCAGGGTAACGATTAATGGAGAGACGGCGGTGCTTGGCAGCCAGGCGGAGGCGGGCGACGAGGTACGGATTGACGGCAAACCGCTTCTGTCGACCGCCAAAACCGTGTATATTGCGTTAAACAAGCCGGTAGGGATTACCTCCACAACAGAAGAACACGTAAAAGGCAATATAGTTGATTTTGTTGGGCATACGGAGCGGATTTTTCCAATCGGACGTCTGGATAAGGATTCGGAGGGGTTGATCCTCTTAACCAATGACGGGGATGTCGTTAACAAGATCCTCCGCGCGGAGGGCCGGCATGAAAAAGAGTATATTGTGACGGTTGACCGGCCGGTAACGCCTTCTTTTCTGACAGGGATGGCAAGCGGCGTAAAGATTTTGGGAAGCAAAACACTGCCCTGTGACGTGACCAGAGTCTCGGACAGAGTATTCCGGATTATTCTGACAGAGGGCAAAAACCGGCAGATCCGCAGGATGTGCAGCGCATTCGGTTATGAAGTGCGGCGGCTGCAGCGGATCCGGATTATGAACATCCGGCTGGGGACGCTCCCTGTCGGAAAGTGGCGGGATTTGACCGATAGCGAGAAGGAAGAGCTCGGCCGGCTGCTGCAGTACCGTCTGCTGTAAGGATAGCGCCCCGTCTCCTCCGGCCTCCCTGCTCCTTGGATGACACATCAGCATGTGTCTGTAACGAGTGAGTAGGTGGGGAAGTGCAGCAAAGTGAGTAGATGGGAAAGAACTGCAAGAGTGCAAGCGAGTAATGCTTGTAAGGGCGTATAAGACGCGTCCCGTAACGATGCGGGTAAACGGATAGAGCAAGCAGGGCACAAATAAAGGACTCTCGATGACCGAGAGTCCTTTATCGTCTAATTGGCTGGTTTAGCCGGATTCGCTGAGATGGTCTGTTTGCCGTCCTGATATTTACGCAGGATGGATACTTCGACCCGCCGGTTCTTGGCTCTTCCTGCAGCTGTGTTGTTATCGCTCACCGGCTGATATTCGCCGTAGCCGATTACACTAAACTTGGTTGGATCGAGGTTTTTGTTGAGCAGCAGGATCTTAAGGAACTGTGTAGCGCGGTTGGCGCTCAGCTCCCAGTTTGAAGAATAGATACTGTTCGATATCGGAATATTGTCTGTATGGCCTTGTACGACCACATTATAATCCGGGAACTGCTGCAAAATGTAGGAGATCGACTTGGCCAGCTGGCGCGATTCATCTTTGACAGCTGCCTGTCCCGAAGCAAACAAAGCCTGGTCACTGATCGTGATCATTAGCTGCGACTGATTCAGCTTGGTACTGAGCAGGTTGGTTAACCCGCTTTTTTTGATGTATTCGTCAAACTGCTTCTTAAGTTTCTCCAGATTCTCTTGTTCTTGCTGGCGAAGCTTCGCCAGGTCCTGGTTGCCGGTGTTTTCGGCCACCACATTGTCCATCTGTTCGCCTTTGCCTTGATCCAAGCTCGAATCGGTAGGTGCGGCAGCGCTGTGGTCCAGGACGCCTGTGCCTCCGTTAAGGACCATACTGAAGGCTTGGCTCATTTCTTCGAATTTCTTGGCGTCGGTGGCGCTCATAGCGTACATAACCAGAAACAGGGCAACCAGCAGGGTCATCAAGTCGGAATAAGGCAGCAGCCAGGATTCGTCGGCATGCTCCTCGTGATCCTCGTGCCGGGCCTTTTTACTCACTTGTGCCGCCCTCCTTCTCGGTGTTCATCTTGGCGCGTTCGGTCGGCGTCAGGAAGACGGACAGTTTCTGGTTGATCGCGATGGTTGAAACGCCGGACTGAATAGACAGCAGGCCTTCGAGCATCATCATCCGAATCTCCATCTCTTGCTTGGACATCCGTTTCAGCTTGTTGGAGATCGGGTGCCAGAGCACGTAACCGGTAAAGATACCAAGCAATGTGGCGATAAAGGCGGCGCCAATTGCGTGAGCGAGCTTCTCCATCTCACTCATGTCCGCCAGAGCGGCAATCAGACCGATAACGGCCCCGAGTACCCCCAGCGTAGGCGCGTACATCCCGGCTTGGGAGAAAATAAGCGCGCCGGCTTTGTGGCGCTCCTCGGTGGCGTGAATATCCTCCATCAGGACGTCGCGTACAAATTCCTGGTCGTTGCCGTCGATAATCATCCGCATGCCGTTGCGCAGGAATCCGTCTTCAATTTCGTCAACTTTCGACTCCAATGCGAGCAGGCCTTCGCGGCGGGTGATGGATGCCCAGTCCATGAACATGGAGATCAATTCCTGTTTGCTGATCATCTTCTTGCGCTTTACGGTCATCAAAAGCAGTTTAGGAGCTTTCTTTACCTCGTTAAACGGGAAGGCCATGAAGACTGATGCAGCCGTCCCCACCAATATTATGACGTAAGCGGCAGGATTGTTTAGAGCTGTCAGTGGAGCATGTTTTAGCACCATACCGTATACAACAGCAACTAACCCTAGTACTAAACCAATAATTGTTGAAATTTCCATTTATGCACCTCGTCCATGAGATTTAACCGTGGTCCGTCTTTGCCGCGCAGTTCGTCCCTGAACATGCGGCAGGGTACCGTAGCGTATACATCGTGACGTATATTCTTATTTATCGACAGGGCAAGCTTTTTTGTGAAGTGATATTTTTAGGCTATAATGGAAAAAAGGAAGATCAGCCTATATGCGAAAACGGAGTGATACAACGTGGGAGTAAAGCACGGGAGAGATTATGGAGAAATATTGACGGACCTGACCAAGGCGGTCTCGATGATCCCGGACAGTTATCTGTTTTTTGAAATGGACCCGGAGGATTGGGAGCAGCTTCCTGAGGAATCCAAAGCGGAAGTATGGGAAGCGCTTGCCGAGGATTTGTTCTACGGGCTTGGCAGTGAACCGGTTATTCATGTCGGCAGCGGTGTGGTAATGCATGATCCGGATACCCACCGGATTAATGTGATGGCCGGGGAGGAAGACCTGGTATCGGTGGAACTGGTCTAACGGCAGGCGGGTCCAAAGGAGGATTTGCCCGAAAGTCAGGCCGCGTGGTAAAATTACAGGAGAAACGACTCAGCGAATACGGTGCGTTAACGAATAGCCGCACATCGTATTCATATTTATCAGGAACCGGGAATACATTTAACCGAAAATGGCCTTTTTTCTGGCGCATCCCTTGGACCAAGCAGCTGAGGGATGTTTTGCTTGAAGGAGGCGTCAAGCCGTTCGCAAGCAAACGGTAGTAAGGGAGGATATACCATTGTTATTCACTGAGGCAGAGCTGCAGGAGCAAGTCGGCAAGCTGGAGGGTTGGAAGCTGGATGACGGCGTGCTGGTGCGCAAATACGTCTTCTCCGAATTTATGAAAGGCATTGCGTTTGTCGATGAGGTGGCTGCCATCTCGGAAGCGTTTGATCACCATCCGCATATCACAATCGACTACAAGAATGTGACGTTAAGACTGACGACACGCGAAGAGGGCGGAGTAACGGCGCTGGATATACGGGAGGCGCACGAGTTCAACGAGGCGTTCGAGAAGTCGCGGGGCGGACAATAAATCAGGACGTGCAGAATAATTCAATATAGCAGGGGCTAGAGGCAGGCAGAGATCGCGGAGCGGATTCCGGACGGTCTCTGCTTTTTTGCTTAGAGACGCAAAAAAACCGCCGAATACACAGTCTGTACCCGGCGGCCCCTTAACGGGAAGGAATTCAGTCATTTCATTTCGGACAAATACATGGCCACATTGGCAATCTCTTCGGGTGCAAGCTTGTCTTTAAAGGACGGCATCTGTCCGCGTCCTTTGCTGATGACTTTGTAGATCGCTTCAGCGTCATGCTGGCTGCCTTCATTTTGCAGGCTTGGGCCGACGCCGCCCTGCAGCTGGTCTCCATGGCAGCTGATACAGTTGGCTTTTACGGTCGCTTCCGCAGCCGCGGTATCCAGCTGGACTACAGGCATGGTCGGATTGTTCTGCTCGGCGACCTGCTCTTTGCCCGGCAGAGTAAACATCAATATAACTGCGAACGCGCAAGCCAGGAAAAATAAACCGCTCATCAACCATTTTTGCATCCCATTCGTCCTTTCTATGTAAGCTCTTCCCTCATTATAACGGAAGGTGAAGCGGTATCATAGCCATTGTGTCAAAAAACAGACAAATATTAGCGGGTATTCCCGCTATTCCAACCCTTCACTGTGCGTCTCGTCATAGACCATGCAGTAAAAAGGCTTCATTCCGTTGGGGGTTTGGCGTTCATAGGTGTCCGTGATCGTAAATCCGCTTCGCTGATAGGCGCGGATAGCCCGCTGATTCCAAGTCAGGACTTCGAGATCAATCTCCTGCCCCGGGTAGCGGCGGCGGGCCTCCCGAACCAGGGCTTTTACGAAAGAAGGACCGTTACCCTGGCCGCATAAATCGGGGCGCATCCCGATGCCCAAACGGACCACCCGATCCATAGGAAACAACTGACCGAAACCGCATAGTTCACCTTTAACGTCAAGCACCGAAACATACTGGCTATCGCGCAGCTCGGGATCTCCGAACTCCACGCCAAGCGCCTCCATCTGCTCCCAAGGCAGCCAGCCGTATATATTGTAAGGAGCCTCATATTTCCAGTCACATACCGCTCGCGCATGTTTGACTTGCATGGGAATAACCTGAAATAACCGCGGAGATACAGACATAGGCGGGCACCCTTCCTTCATTAATTAGGAACTAACCTGGGGAGGAGAGACCGTCCGTTTCCCCATCATTATTATATACCTAATCCGGACAGTTCGAAGCAAGCATCCAGTTGAGTGGAGAGGTGAACTTGACAAATGAAAAAAAATTTGAATTTCTGATCCGAAATAGGCCTAAAGGCTGTTTGATACCCGGTGGTAAGGGTAAATTAGTGATGTGTAGACAAAAAAAGACTCCTTCCAAAGATTTCGGCAAAAATCTTGGGAAAGAGCCTTTGAATGGTGAATGTGATTACATTACATCATCGTTGTCTTCCGATTCCGTGGCGACGGACTCGTAAGTGTCGGTACTCATAATTCGTTTGGCGCCAACGTAGCGGTTGACGTAGTAGCTATCGTTCAGCGAGCTGATGGTTACACCACGTTTTGAGGAGGCATGAGCAAACTTTCCGTCGCCCACATATACTCCGACATGGGACACGCCTCTGCCGCTTGTGTTGAAGAAGACGAGATCTCCCGATCTTAAATCATCCCGGGAAACTGCGGAACCCATCTTGTATTGGGCCCCCGATTGATGAGGAAGCTTGATACCAAGCTTGTCGAATACGTACATAGTGAATCCGGAGCAATCAAATCCGTTAGTGGTGGTTCCGCCGGAAACATATTTCGTTCCAATTGCGGCCTCAACTGCGGAGTCCAGCTTGGAGTCTGCAAAAGCGCTTCCCGCTCCGAGGGTAAGTGCGAGGGAAAAACTGAGGACTGCGGCTGCCAACTTCTTCTTCAAAATATAAACCCCTTCCATGCCTGCGAGGTTAGCTTAAGGATTCGGTAGAAGGTTCCCCTATGACCCCTCTAATGACAGGAGGTCAATTCACCCAAAACTGGTTCCCCCGCTTCCCTGTCCGTCAGGGAACTCGGCGATTCTGATTAATGAATTCGGCGTTATGATCAATGAGTGACAAAAGCTTAGCAAATTATACGGCATTCGTTACAAAAATGTTACTAAAAACTCACTGCGCTTATTGTAACAAAGTAAAAGCCGGTTGGCAATCTTTACTTCCCCGCTAAATGGGGGGCAAGGTCGTTTTTTGAATTGAATGCGTTACCAAAAACCCTGTAACCACGCGGCTTTAAGCGGTTTTTATCATTTTTATGTCTTTTTTCCTGAACTGAGGTTTCAGCGAAAAAAAATAAGGGTAATAGGGAGAATAAGGAAAAGGAAAAACCCGGAAATTCGATTGCGGCAACAATCGGCTCCCGGGCTCCATTGATTAAAGTGAGGATTGTATAGAGGAGATTCGATCAATCGTAGGCTACAGTCTGATATTTGGAGGTACTCATAACACGTTTGGCGCCAACGTAGCGTTTGGACCAATAGCTTTCACTCAGCGAGCTGATGGTTACACCACGCGAAGAAGAGGATTGGGCGAACTTTCCGCCGCCAACATAAATACCTACGTGTGATATGCCTCGTCCTGTCGTGTTGAAGAATACGAGATCGCCGGAACGAAGCGCGCTGCGTTTTACAGCCGTTCCAATGTGATATTGAGATTTCGATGTACGGGGCAAAGTCACGCCCAGTTTCTTAAATACATACTTGGTGAAGCCGGAGCAGTCGAAGCCAGAGGTTGTAGTGCCGCCTGTCTTGTAGCTTACTCCGAGAGTAGAAGAAATGACATGGTCCATTTGGGTCGCTGCGGAAGCGCTTCCGCCCCCCACTGTGAAGGCAATCACAAGGCCCAGCGTTGCTGCGGTCAGTTTTGTCTTGATGGAACGTGTTTTCAACTAGTTGTTCTCCTTCCGGTGCCTGCGAGGTTAGCTCAAGGATTCGGTAGAAGGTTCCCTATGATCTCGGAATGAGATCAATTCACCCACAACTGGGTCCCCCGCTCCCCCGGTGCTGGGGAATTTGGCATGTTACGCACCTATAATGACTTGTCCAATCGGTAACAAATTAACGAGTAAAGATTACAAAGTTGTTACTAAGTACAGGTGTCATTGTAACAGAGGCCCGGACGTTTTGCAAATATTTTTGGCACATCGCTTCTAGTCAAAAGGGCGCACACAACAAAGCCGCCACCCGATAAGGGCGGCGGCTTGTGCCGCGAACGTTTCAGTTCCGTTGTTTGCTGCTCCAGAGATGATATTGGGCAGCGATTCCCCACAGTTTAAAAAGAGTGGCCGGGAACGGCGCGGCTTGTCTTGCAAGCAGCGCGGGCAGTCCGGGCCAGAGCCAGCCAACCAGCAGCGCCAGCAAATGGCTGAACACGCCGCCGGCTCCTAAAAGGAGCGATAAGCCGGTGGCCGGGACAATATTTTTAAAATAAGTCATTAGTGCAGCGGCGATGCTGCGGTTATGAACATACCCGAATTGCATATATAGGAAACATTGCCGGATGATATAGGCGTACAGCGCCCATCCTGCGGCATAAGCCGCGGCGGTTAACAGCAGAGCCGGCTGCAAATAGGAAGCCGTGGTCAGCGTGTAGAGCTTCGGACCAAGCCAGCAGAAAGGCAGCAGGGTCAGCCCCCACTCCGCCAGACTGAACAGGAACACGGGCCAGCCGTACCGCTTCATGCCGGGAAAAAGAAACAGGCCGCGGTTGCCGAGACTCTCCTGTTGTAGCTCGTACAGCAGCCCGGCGCGGATCAGCGGGGACACCAGCATACGCAGCAGCACCATTGCCGCCAGCGTCCAAAGCCAGGTGCGGACCTCGGCATTTTCCAGCAGGCTGAACTGCGCCTCGACGTAATACAGCAGTTTGGCGGTGCTGTCGGCATTTTCCCGGAGCCGCAGCAGAAAGGGATAAACAGCATCCCGGACAAAACTGTAGAGGAAGTAACCCCACAGCAGACGATATACGAACAAAAGAATGAGAATATAAGTCTGCTCTTTAACACTGCGCCAGCCGCGGGCAATCGGCGTTTTCAAGCTCGTTCACCTCACCAGGACAAAATGCCAAGCACGGTCTCTATAAATTTGGCGACGCCCAGCGTCCACCGGGAGGCGGTCTTCGGATCCAGCTCCGCCTTGCGGAAATTGTTCCAATGCTTCGTTTCCAGCAGCAGCGTCCGGTCCGGATCGATTTCGGCGTGAACCAGCGGCGCGGTATGCCGCAGACGGAAGGTTGTGCCGCTTCGGGTGCCGTCCCATTGTTTTTGCAGCGTCCGCCCGTCTGCGAAGGTGAACCGGACAGGCACCGCAGGATACTCCGCTCCTTTTCGCCCAATCTGGACGACGGACTCATAGCTTGCCGCCCCGTCCGTTTCATCGCGGTTTATCTGGATGGAATCAATGGCAAAGTCCGCCGTACCGCCCGAATACACATATTGATCAAAATAGGACTGCCACGGTTTGCGGGTGACCTGTTCGACAACCTGCTGAAAATCACGGGTCGTCGGATGCCGGAACCGGTATTTTTCCGCGTAGGTCCGCATAATGCGGTCCATCGTTTTGCGCCCGGTCTGGCGCTCGATGTCTTTTAGGACAAGCTTGCCGCGCAGATAGACATTTTGCGTGTAGATGTCCGCTCCGCCGTATTTCCACGCCTCCAGCTTCAGCGGGGCGGGAGAAGTGACGAAACCTGCCTGCAGCGGGAGATTCGGCACCGCTCCGTACTCCTGTTCCATCAGCCGGTCTTCGGCATACGAGGCAAAGCTCTCATCCAGCCAGGCTTCTTCAAATTCATTGCTCGCGATCATCCCGTAAAAATATTGATGGGCGATCTCATGAATTACTGTGCGTTCCAGTGAGGAGTCCGGATTCGGGTCGGAAGCGCCGAAGGCGGTGACCAGGGTCGGGTATTCCATGCCGCCCGCCCCGTTGCCGTCAAGCGGCGGAACCACCACCGTGAGCGTTGAATACGGATAAGGGCCATACCATTTGCTGAAATAGGTCAATGCGGACTTGGCAGCCTGAAAATACCGCTCCTTCAAGTCTTTATGCATCGGGTCCAAATACAGCTTGATGCGCACGCCCGGCACTTCGGGCGTAGACAACGCTTCTTCGGCCACAACAAAGCGGGGCGAGGCGGCCCAGGCGAAGTCATGCACGTCGTCGGCATAGAAACGGTAGGATTTGATCCCGTTTTTGACGGAAGCGGTTCGGACGGGGAATCCCGTTGCCGCTACCTTGTAATCAGAGGGAACGGAGATCGTAACGTTATAGATACCGAAATCGCTGTAAAACTCAGAGCTTCCATGGTACTGATGCAGATTCCAGCCTTCATTTGCCGTTCCGCGGACGCCTCTGGGCTCATAAGCGCTAAGCTTCGGAAACCACTGCCCGGCCATTACAAAATCGCCGGCGGCTCCCATCCGCGCAAAGATGCGGGGCAGCTTGACCTCGAATTGGAGCCTTAAAGTAACGCTTTCACCTGCCGTTACCTGCCGGGGAAGATGCACTTTCGCCAGTGTCCGGTCGTGGGGATTGCCGTCGTCCGGCTGAACATATTGCAGTCTGTGAAGAAGAGGCTCCCCGTCCGAGGTCCGGATATCGGTCAGCGTCATCGACCCATAGCCGCCCGCCGGCATTTTGTCTTCCCGCAGCTTGCCGCCGGACTCTTTCATAAAGGTAGTGTCCGCCGAAGCGAAGGCGTTGGGGTACAAATGAAAGTACAGATCTTTGACCGGCTGGCGTCCCGGATGGGTCCAGGTAACGGTCTCCGTCCCCTTAAGCGTGTCCGATTCAGGATCAAGCCGGACGTCGATATGGTACTCCGCCACCCTGCTGCTGAGCACCGCCTCTTTGGGCCCCGCTGAAGAAGAATCGGCGCCCGTCTCCAGCCTGCTCGCCGAAGGAGGAGGCGGCTTGGCGGCGGGGGACTTGGCCGATTGCGGCGCGGATACAGACGGGCTGGTCTCGGATAAGGCGGCATAAGCGTTCGCCCCGCCCGGCCAGCAGGACACGAACAGGGATGCGGCGATCAACAGAGCCGGCAATGACAATGGCTTCATACTGGAATACCTCCCGTTGACAAGCATCTAGGGGATGTATATGTTTGCATTCGCCGCATTATTAGCTAAAATTAAATTATTCTGAAGGGAAGGGACGTGCAGCATGGATAATGTGCAGCCAGACGGCAAAAAACAGATTGCCTTAAATATAGTTAATGCCAAAAGCAAGCATAAGGGCTTTGGAGCGGGCTCCATCGATCTGAGCAACGTTTCGCCCATCATTATTGACGGCGGTGCAGCTGTAATCGATATCGGAGCAATGCATGCCAAGAGCAAGGTGGAGAAGGGGATTAAATTCACCCCGAACCGGGAGGAGGTTCCCGGAGGCCGCCAGGTATGGCTGGTGTGGGTGGCGGTGGACCGGAATGCCGAAGGCCAGTTCTACGGAGGCGCGACGGCCTGTGAAATGTGGATCGATTCAGAGGCGCGCCGCGGATGGAAGATTCTTGCGGACCATGTCAATAAACTGGATGCCGCGCTGAAACGGAAATTTATTCTGGATGGTCTGGGAGATGCAGAGAAGCGGGCGCTTAAAACGCTGCTGATATCCCACAATGAAGAGTGGTGGTCGGCTTCGCCGGAAGTCCTGAAAGAAGCGCTTGAAACCCAATAACACAAGCAAAGCCTTCACGCCTGGTATTCAAGGCGGTGAAGGCTTTGTCTGTTTCGGATGATTATGTACCAGGATGATGAGGAAAAGGTCAAAATTTGCGTTTTAACTGGCTGACTCTGGCCTGGCTGATGCCCAAAATGCGGGCAAGCTCTTTCTGGCTGGCGGCCGGATACTGCTGTACCGCTTGTTCCAGCCGCTGGCGCATTTCTTCGGAACGGGCCTTCTTGCGTCCGCTCCCCTCATACACGGCGGAAGCCGCTTCGGGGGCCGGCATATACGGCCGGTCGGACGGCTCAGGTTCACGTGAAGGGCTGGCCAGCTCGCCGAGGCAGCTGCTGCAGATGAACTGGTCCCGGTAATAGGTTACGCGGTCCAGACTTCTGCAAAAGGTGCATTCCGTAGAGGTATACTTGCGAAGCACAATGATGTTGTCATTTAAAATGAAAAACTCGATCGGGTCTCCCACTTCAATGTTGCGCGTCATCCGAATTTCGGCGGGTACCACAATCCGCCCAAGACTGTCCAAACTCCGGATCATCCCCGTATCTTTCATCCCAGCGTCCCCTTATTCCCATAGATTTGGATTGTTTTCTTGATTATACCAAAAATTATGATTCTCCCGGAAGAGGCAGTGTGTAGGTAAAATGCACGAGTCTTCCATCCGGAAATGACTTCCACTCAAACGACAGCTGCCTGCCGGAACGCCCCGTATAGGTCAACCCATCCCCGGGATAGTCCACTTCCGTATCCGGGTATTCTTCCAGCCGCACCTTGTCTTCCGCGCTGAGCAATTGAGGATACAGCAGAACAGCCTGCAGCGTCTTCCGGTCAATCACATACAGTGCGGCTTGTTGATAAGGGCGGACCAGCAGGAAATCCGGCTCCACTGCTTCTACCGCAAAAGCGTCGTCCACGCCCGTTATCTGCCGCAGATCATAGGTTTTGTACGCCTGTCCATCGGGAGTAACCAGCGTGAGCAGATGACGGTCAACAATTACCACATGCCCCTGAAAAGCCGGCACGTTCTCTTTAAACGCGAGGCCCCGGGCACCCGAGAAGCTGCTGTCCCCTTGGCGGACAAGACGTCCCTTGTGCAGCAGCGCGCGGTAACGCGTCTGATGAACATGCGGTTCGCCGTAAGCATTGTCGATATCAAGCACGGACGATTCGGAGTTAATGAGCCGGGACCTGATGCTGACCCAATCCAGTTCGCTTCGGCCAATCTCCAGTATGCCGGACCGAACCGGCGTCCGTCCGCTTTCCCCCGTATAAATGACGCCGTATTCCCTGTTCAGCCAAAACATCCGGCGACCGTTGACGCTCTTTATGTATTGCTCGCTGTACGGAAGGGAAATATCGGAGCCGCCGTCCCAGGTCACGGGCAGGCTGAAAGCCTTCGCGAAAAGAGAGTCCGGCACATAAGTTACTCCGTTTTGGACTAGGACGGGAGCACCCAGCTTAATCGTCTTGTTGGTGATCGTATAAGCCTTGGGCTGCCCGAGCTTCAGACTTACGGCCTGATGCAGGCCCGTGACCTCCACCGAGGAATTGGCAGGGTTCCACGCGACCTGCAGGTCAAGCGGGGCGGCGGTCTCCTTGAGCGGGAGATAGACGGTGCCTGCACGGCGGAAGGCCTCCTGCTCCAGTGTGCGGGTAACGGCGGCGGGTTTCTCCGCTTCTGCAGCTTCGGCGCGGCCGTTATCGTGGAACCATGTTATGCCTGCGGCAAGCAGCAGCAAACAAGTGGAGATGGCTTTGGCCGCAATGCGAGTCATAAGGGCATTCCCTCCTTGTGGAAACAGCTATTCCGGCTCACGCACGTTTATGTAATAAACGTGACCAACCGATAAAGGTTGCGGAGTGAGCAAAAAAAAATGCTGTGGATAAGAAATCATAGAAAAACCCCTCCGTTTAGCGTCTAAAGGGAGAGGTTGCTTTGGGGTTCTATATCTTTATACCCAATAATGGGTCTTAGAAACGCGGAATGAAAAACAATCTTAACGGTAAGGAAAAGCCTGGTTGTCCACAACGGAAACATAGGGGTTTCCCTGCAAATAAAACCGCCAGGGGAGTGCGGCGTATTCCTCGGCATAGGCAATGTTTACCCGGGGTGAGCAGACAATAGGTTGCCCGGGCGGGGATTCACCCTCTGCCAGAAACAGCGGCCCAATGGGCCGGTCCATTCTCATGCCGTTTAGACTCCGGTCGATCCGGAGCGCCTTGCACAGCTTGCCGGGACCGCCCGAGAGGCCGGCAGGCTTCCGCTGAGGCGCCCCGCGGTATGCGGCCATAAGCCGGGCATCCTCGGGGGTAAGCGGCTCAATGGCCCGGATAAGGACGGCTTGCGGGTCGCCCTCCTGCCCTGTCACGAGATTAAGACAGTGATGCATGCCGTAAATCAGATACACGTAGGCTTCGCCCCCGCTATGAAACATGACCTCCGTCCGTTCGGTTCTTCGCCCCCCGTAGGCGTGGCTCCCTTTATCCTCCCGTCCGCCATAACTCTCCGTCTCGACGATCCGGCAGGCAATTTCGCCGTCCTCAGTCCTCCGGACCAGGCAGCAGCCCAGCAGCAGGGGCGCTGCCTCCAGCGCGGTCAATCCGTACAGCGCGGGGGGCAGCGCTTTCCAAGTTCGTATATTGCCCGGCAGGCTTTCATTCATGCTCGTACAGCCTCCTTGTCCCGCTCCGGGGCGGTTCGCTCCCCTCATCATAACGCCGAAGAGCGATCCGTTCAACGGGACCTTAACACGGCAATACAGCTTTACGACAACGGCAAAGACTCTTCGACGAAATGCTGGCGGGACGGATCAGTTCAGCCACCACCGTTTGAAATCCCCCCACCATGACCGTTCTTCCCCCGAGGAGCCGGCATCCGGCGAAGGAGAAGGTGCGGGCGGCTCTTGTGTCCCATGGATGCCGCAGTATTGTGCCGGTTCGGTGCCGCTGACGAAGGTCTCCAGCCGTTTCCCCTGACAGCCGGGGCCGGCCAGAAGCCCTGATTCAGGATCGATGTAGACGCTAACGACACCGGAGGGGACCGCAAAAATTTTCGGCGGCACATTCTCCAGCGCCTTTTCGGTGAACCGGGCGAAGATCGGCGCGGCGCGCCTTCCATCCGCAACACGAATTTCTTTGCCTTTGTCGTATCCGACCCAGACGGCGGTGGCCAGTTCGGGAGTAAAGCCGACCATCCATGCATCGGTGTCGGTTGTCCCCGTTTTGCCTGCCACGGGACGTTTGATCAGGCTGGATACACGGCTGCCTGTTCCTCCGTCCTCAAACACGCCTTCCATCAGCCGGGTTAACACATAGGCAGCGGCCGGTTCCACAACGGTTTCGCCTTCGGAGGAAGGGGCTTTGTACAGCACGGTGCCGTCAGCGTCCGTAATTTTAAGGATGGCGGTAGCCGGGCGTTTAACGCCGCCGCTGCCGATGACCGCAAAGGCACCCGCCATTTCCAGCGGACTGACCGGCGAAGTGCCGAGCGCAAGCGACGGCACTGTATTCAGCGGGCTGTTGATACCCAGTTTGCGGGCCATATCGGCAACCCGCCCGGCTCCAATTTTCATAATGGTGTTCACAGCGTAAATATTGTCGGAGGCAGCGATCGCTTGACGCATGTCGATTTCCCCCAGATACTTGTCGCCAAAATTCCGGGGCTGGTACGTTTTGCGGTTGTCATCGAAATGAAACAGCGTTGGTTTGCTGTCGAATACCGACAGCCCGGTCATTTCCTTGGAGGCCAGCGCGGTCAGGTACATGATTGGCTTGAATGACGAACCCGGCTGACGGGTGGTTGCGAGAGCGTGATTGTATTGGTTATCGCGGTAGTTTTTACCGCCCACCATTGCCCGAATAAACCCGTTTCTCGGATCAACCGAGACGAGGGCGGTTTCCAGTTCGCCGCTGCCTTCCATCTCTTTGGCTACCGCCTCTTCGGCCGCCCGTTGAACGGCGGGATCAAGCGTGGTGTACACCGTCAGCCCCCCGCGCTCCAATTCGTCATCGCTGATCCGCAGTACTTCTCGCACGAGCCCCCGCACATAGTCGCGGAAAAAAGGAGCACTCTGCACCGTCTCAGGCGCATCTTTGGGGCGCAGCTTCAAAGGCTGCCCCGCTGCTTCACGCTCCTCGGCCGCGGTGATCTGTCCGAGGCGTTCCATCGTTGACAAAATAAGCTCCTGACGCTGCTTGGCGTTGTCCCAATGGGTGTACGGCGAATAATACGTTGGCCCCTTAGGAATGCCGGCAAGCAGCGCGCTTTCCGCCAAATTGAGCGCAGAGGCGGGTTTGCCGAAGTACATCCGGGCGGCCGCTTCAATGCCATAGGCTCCATGGCCGTAATAAATTTCGTTAAGGTACATCCGCAAAATATCGTTTTTGCTGTACTTCATTTCCAGCTGCATCGTATAAAATGCTTCGCGGACTTTGCGGGACCAGGTCTTTTCGTGGGAAAGATACAGATTGCGGGCAAGCTGCTGGGTGAGCGTGCTGGCTCCCTGGGTCCGCTCGCCGCTTTCCAGATTCACCAGGACGGCACGCGTCATCCCCTTCAAATCAAACCCGAAATGGTTGTAAAATTTCCGGTCCTCCACGGCCAGCGTCGCCTGAATCAAGTGCGGGGAAATCCGGTCGAGGCCGACCGGGTCATGGGTGCGGCCGTCGGCGGAAAATGCCGCAATGACGTTTCCGCCCGCATCCACCAGCCGGGAGCGGGCGTCGTCGCCGACAGGTGGGAGTTCTTTTTGATACAAATAACCAAGCAGGGCGCCAAAAGCCAGCAGCAGCAGGATAAACAGCCCGGTCATCAGCTTCAGGACGCGGCGCAGGCGCTTCATCCGTTTGGGCGGGCGGGAATCCGGGCTTGTCATTTGTTCATCGCTCCTTTTCATTGGTGGCCTTGGCCGTTTCTTCTGTTTTCATTATGGGGAAGGAAGAGTGTGGATATTCATCGGAGAGCGCTCTTCCACAGAACAAATCATGCGCCGCAAGTTTTTTTGCAGTCGAAGGATGTATCGCGTATAATGCATTTTCAGGCAGCACATCAAGACTTCGGAAAGAAGGGATTAACATGGAATTATGGTTCACCGAAAAACAAACCCCTACCTTCGGCATCACGGCCAAAATCCGTCAAACCTTCGTTCATGAACAAACGGAATTTCAGCAGCTTGATATGATAGAGACCGAGGAGTTCGGGCGGATGCTCGTCCTGGACGGTATGGTCATGACCACGGTAAAGGACGAATTTGTTTATCATGAAATGGTGGCCCATCCCGTGCTGAATACGCACCCCGACCCGAAACAGGTGTTGGTGGTGGGCGGCGGAGACGGCGGGGTCATCCGCGAGATTTTGAAGCATCCGGGCGTGGAACGGGCTGTGCTGGTTGAAATTGACGGCAAGGTTATTGAGTATTCCAAGCAGTTCCTGCCGGAAATTGCGGGCAAGCTGGATGACCCGCGGGTCGAGGTGATTGTCAATGACGGCTATATGCATATTCTGGAGCATAAAAACGAATACGATGTAATTATGGTCGACTCCACAGAGCCGGTTGGTCCGGCAGCTCCGTTGTTCGAGCGCGGGTTCTACCAGGGTATCCACGAAGCGCTTAAGGATGAAGGGATTTTTGTGGCGCAGACCGATAACCCCTGGTTCAAAGCGGATTTAATCCGCCAGGTACACCGAGATGTAAAGGAAATCTTCCCGGTGGTGCGGGTGTACGGAGCGAACATTCCGACCTATCCGAGCGGGCTGTGGACGTTTACCATGGGCAGCAAAAAACACGATCCGCTTGAGGTTGACGAAAACGACATACCGGAGCTGGATACGAAATATTATTCTCCCCGGCTGCATAAAGCGGCGTTTGTGCTGCCCAGGTTCGTTGAAGAGTTGTGCAGGGACTGAGCGAATAGAAGCGAAAACCGGAAAAACGGCAGTTTCACGGCTGGACAGGCCATGGGCTGCCGTTTTTCGGCGTGTTTAATCCTGCACTAAAGGCATCGCCATCCAGCCGGACAGGAGAAAACAGGTCTTTTGTACTGTGCCTGGGGTTATGATAAAATTTGAAGAAATGAATGGAGCATTTGTCAGGAGGTAGCCGATGAGCTTTCGCGTATCCGCCGTGCAGTACCATCTGCACACCATTTCGTCCTTTGAGGAATTCGCCGCAGAATGCGAGCATTACGTCAAGACCGCCGAGGAATTTGCGGCTGATTTCGTGCTGTTCCCTGAATTTCTGACCACCCAGTTAATGTCCATTGGGGACGGACAGGGCAACGCGCTTGGAATTGAAGATTTGCCGCAGTTCACCGACCGGTACCGGGAGATGTTTACAGGCTTTGCCCGGAAATACGGCATGCATATCATCGGAGGAACCCATGTTATCAGCCGGGGCGGCAAACTGTATAATGTGGCGCATCTGTTTTATCCGGACGGACGGGTAGCGGAGCAGGCGAAGCTGCATATCACGCCTTCCGAGGTGGAGGGGTGGAATATGGGCGCGGGCGAGGGGCTTGAGGTGTTCCCCACCGAAAAAGGCACCATCGCCATGCTCACCTGCTACGATATCGAATTTCCGGAGATTGTGCGGATGGCCCGGGCCAAAGGGGCGGACGTTATTTTTTGTCCATCCTGCACGGACGACCGGCATGGCTTTCACCGGGTGCGGTATACAAGCCACGCGCGGGCAATCGAAAATCAAATTTATGTGGTGCTCACGGGAACGGTCGGATCACTGCCTACAGTGGATTTGATGCGCGCCAATTTCGGTCAGGCCGCAATTATTACGCCTAACGATATTCCGTTTCCGCCAAAAGGGCTGCTAGCCGAAGGCGAAATTAACGGCGATATGATCGTTACCGCCGATCTCGATCTGGAGCTGCTGTACCGGGTGCGGGAACGGGGATCCGTGACGACATGGCGCGACCGGCGGACCGATCTCTATACGGATTGGACCTGAACAACGACACGCGGCACGGGATGGAGGGCCTTTAAGAAGATGTATTACAAGACGCTGTACGCTTTTGATGACAAAAAACCGGTTCCCGTGATTATACGCAATTACCGGGAGCAGGATTTCGCCGAGATGATCCGCATCCAGGCGGAGGCGTTCCCGCCTCCTTATCCGTCCGAGCTGTGGTGGAATGAAGAGCAGCTCCGGAGCCATATCGCCTTGTTCCCCGAAGGAGCGCTGTGCGCGGAGATTAACGGAGAGCTGGCCGGATCGGTCACCGGACTGAAAATTCGCTATAATGCGCAGGAAGCAGCGCACTCCTGGGCGGAGGTAACGGACAACGGGTATTTGAGGACACACCGCCCCGATGGGGACACGCTTTATATCGCGGATATCTGTGTGCGCCCTAAGCACCGGAAGCTTGGACTGGGCAAGGAGCTGATCCAGTCGCTGTATCATGTCGTGGTGGAGCAGCGGCTGCAGCGGCTGCTTGGTGCGGGGAGAATGCCGGGTTACCATCTTCATGCCGGCGAAATGACGGCGGACCAATATTTGGCGGCCGTAGTGGAAGGCAGGCTGTCCGACCCGGTGATTTCGTTTCTTCTGCGCTGCGGCCGCACGCCGGTTGGCGTGGCGGCGGATTACCTGGAGGATGAAGAGTCGAAGAACTACGCTGCTTTAATGGAGTGGCGCAATCCTTTTTTTGAAGCGGAGGAGAATTAAAGATGGAATACGCACGAATTACAAGCATCGGGGACCCGCTGTTCGCCAAGCTACACCGGTTGATGCAGGAGGTTTTCCCGCCGGAGGAAGTGCTGGAGTATTCGCTCTGGAAAGAGCCGCTGGAGGATCCAGGCATCCGTGTGTTTGCGGCAGTTCACGAAGGAGAAGTGGTGGGGGCGACGGAATACCGGTATTATGCCGACTGGAATGTGGCCATGACCGACTTTACGATTATCGGCCGCGAAGGGCTTGGCATTGGACGTTTCCTGGCGGTGAACCGGCTGGAGGACCTGCGGAAGCTTGCTGCGGAAGGCGGTAAAGAGCTGAGGGGGATGTTCGCCGAAATTTACGATCCTTACCGGGTGGAGCACCATGAGTTTGGGGGCGTGAAGCCGATGGACCCGTTTGTCCGCAGGGAAGTGCTGTCGCATCTCGGCTATAAGCGGCTTGATTTTCCGTATGTGCATCCCTCCTGGGGGAATGACGGGGAAGCAGTAGAAGGGCTGGACCTGTGCTTTATGCCGTCCGACTACGAACGAACCGAGCTGGAAGCGGGATTGATCGCCGATTTTCTGACACGGTATTACACGGTTCTTCCCAACAAGCCTGTGGCGTGGATGGACATGGTGCAGGAGCTTAGAGGGCGGCCGGCGGTTCCTCTTCTTCCTTTATAATGAAGGAAACAAGGAATATTATAAATTGAATTGGCCCGCCGAACTGGATATAGTAGTACAATGGAACAATAAACGCGTCAGAACCGGCGGCAAAGGGAGGAAGGGGAGCGAAATGTCACAGCATGGCGAAAACGGCCCGGCAGCCCGCGGCGGTACAGCGGGATACGGCGTCGCCGTTACCCTTTCCAGTCTGCATGAAGGCGAAAGAACGGTGCTTCAGGTGCCAGGTCAGGCCATAACGAGAGGTTCGCAGCTGTATATCCGTTATGAAGAGCCGGGACAGGGACCGGAGCAGGGGGCGCCTTCCATCCGCACAACGGTCAAAATCGCGGCGGAGGAAATCAAGATCATCCGCCATGGCGGCGTGGAATCGGAGCAGAGCTTCCGCTCCGGGAAGCGGCTGCCGGGATTTTACCGTTCACCGTTCACACAGTTTAATTTGTCGACCGACACCCGTGAGCTGGACATCACGCGCAGCGGGCGGTCCGTAATCGTGTCGTGGACTTACGACCTTTACGTATACGACGAGTTATCGGGGCGGTTCGCGCTCAGTTTGCATATACAGGAGGAACCGAAATCATGACACAGATTCAAAATCCGCTCGAGCAGGTCAAAGAACGGGTCAAAGAAGCGATCGCCGACGCGGTAGTGGCCGCGGGTCTGGTTGCCCGCGAAGAACTGCCGAATTTTACGCTGGAGACGCCAAAAGACAAGGCGCACGGCGACCTGGCCACCAACGCGGCGATGCAGCTGACCAAGCTGGCCAAGCGGAATCCGCGCCAAATCGCTGAAGCGATTCTGGAGCATCTCGACCGGAGCCGGGCTTCGATTGAAAAAGCGGAGATCGCCGGCCCCGGCTTTCTTAACTTTACGCTCTCCAAGAGCTATCTCTACCCGGTGATTACGCTGGCCGCGCAGCTTGGCGGCGATTACGGCCGGATGAACGCCGGAGCCGGCCGCAAAGTGGAAGTCGAGTTCGTCAGCGCGAACCCGACAGGCAGCCTGCACTTGGGACATGCCCGCGGCGCGGCTGTAGGCGATGCGCTGTGCAATGTCCTGGATTTTGCCGGTTACCAAGTAACGCGGGAGTATTACATTAACGATGCGGGCAATCAGGTAAACAACCTGGCGATGTCGATCGAGGCCCGTTATCTGCAGGAGCTGGGCCAGCCGGCGGAAATGCCGGAGGACGGCTATTTCGGCGAAGACATTAAAGGATTCGCCAAAGAGCTGGTGCAGGAGAAGGGCGAAGAGCTGCTGTCGCTGACGCCGGGCGAACGCGCCGCTTTTTTCCGGACGTACGGGCTGGAAAAAGAGCTGGCCAAAATCAAACGCGATCTGGGACGTTTCCGCGTTCCGTTCGACATCTGGTACAGCGAAACGTCGCTGTACGAAAACGGACAAGTGCTGCGTGCGCTGGATGAGCTGCGGGACCGCGGCGAGGTGTATGAACAGGATGGCGCAACCTGGCTGAACACGACCAAATACGGCGACGACAAGGACCGCGTGCTGATCAAAAACGACGGCACCTACACCTACCTGACGCCGGATATCGCCTACCATAATGATAAGTACGAGCGCGGCTACGATAAGATGATCAACATTTGGGGCGCCGATCACCACGGCTACATCCCCCGGATGAAAGCGGCGATGTCGGCTTTGGGCAACGATCCGGACAAGCTGGTTGTGCTGATCGCCCAAATGGTCAGCCTGTTCCAGGACGGGGAAAAGGTCAAGATGTCCAAACGTACGGGCAAGGCCGTAACGATGGAGGATCTGATGGACGAAGTTGGCGTCGATGCGATCCGCTATTTCTTTACTATGCGGAGCATGGATTCCCATCTGGACTTTGACATGGACCTGGCGATTTCGACATCCAATGAAAACCCGGTGTATTACGTTCAGTATGCGCATGCCCGGATCTGCAGCATTTTCCGCCAGGCGGAAGAGCAGGGGATTACGCTGCCGGATTTGTCGGAAGTGGACTTCAGCAAGCTGAACAACGAGCGGGAATACGATCTGCTCCGCAAAATCGGCGAGCTGCCGGCCGAAGTGGGCCTTGCAGCGGAGAACTACGCGCCGCACCGGCTGATCCGGTACGTATACGATTTGTCTTCCATGTTCCACAGCTACTACAAAGCGGAACGCGTCATCACGGAAGACGCTGCACAGACGGTCGCCCGGCTGGCGCTGCTCGGCGCGGCCAGAACGGCGATCGCCAACGTGCTGCGTCTGGTCGGCGTAACGGCGCCGGACCGGATGTAAGCTCTGCCCGCCGCGCTTATGCATAGCGGCGCGAAGAAACCGCCTGCGGGATTTCCCGCAAGGCGGTTTTTGGCGTGCGCTTGCGCGGGTGGAGCGCGGCGGGCGCGGCGGCATAAGCGCGGCAAGGAGCCGGCGTGTTGGCGGCCCGGAAGGTAGCCGCAGCTGTGCTGGCGCGGGTCAGGCGTGAAGCTGTGCCCGGCTGCTGGGGGCGGGCGAAGAGCCAGTGCGCGGGCGGCGCGGCAGCTAGGCGCGGGGGCTGCGAGCGGGCACGGAAGCGCCGCACAGAGGTGCCGGCGCATGCTCGGACGCGGAGCCGGAGCGTTAGCTGGGCGCTGACTGAGCGGGGGCTGAGCACTGGCTGAGCGCTGACTGAGCGCTGACTTGAGCGGTGGCTAGGCGCGCGTCAGCACAGTGGCCGGGCGCGGGCGCGCTGACGCAAGGCGTCGGCCACGCGCCAACTCTCTCGCGCCCAACCTGCGCCGCGTCCGCCAGGCCGTGCCGCCGCCCTGGCCCGCCGACCAAGCGCTAGCCCGCCGTCTTGGCGCTGGCCGGCGCAGCGGCTTTGGCGCCCGCGGGAGCCGCGGGCTTCCGCCGCGCCCGCAGGCCCGCCCGCAGCAGCCGCAGCGCGTCCGCCGTGCCGCCGCCAAGCGCCGCGCGCTTCTGGCCCTTGCGCAGCTTCAGCGGGGCGCCGGTCCGGCGCAGCAGCGCCTTGAGCTCGCGCGGCTTGATCCCCGGCCTAAGCGCCAGCAGTAGGGCGGCCGCCCCGGTGACGTGCGACGTCGCCATGGAGGTGCCGCTCATTTCTTTGTACCCCTCCCGCAGCCAGCAGGAGGGGATACTCTCCCCCGGCGCGTAGATGTCGATATATGCGCCGCGGTTGCTGAACGCGGCGATTCTGCGCTTTTTGTCAAAAGCGCCGACGGCGATGGTTTCGGGATAGCGGGCCGGGTAGTCGCCGCCGCGTTTGCCGTCGTTGCCCGAAGAGGCGATGATTGCTATGCCGGCATCGTAAGCTTTCATAACAATGTTGTGCAGCGCTTTGCTGCCGGTCTTCATGCCGAAGCTCATATTGATCAGGTCGACCCGGTTCAGGACGCACCAGTCGATACCGAGCACAATATCGGAAACATACGCTGACCCGCTGTGATCGAACGCCTTAACGGGGCACAGCAGCGCTCTTGGAGCGACGCCCATTATGCCCCGGTTCCCGCCGGCGGCGGCAAGCGTACCGGAAATATGCGTGCCGTGGCCGTTGTCGTCCAGCGGGAGCATCCCCCGGTGCAGCAGATTGATCCCGGGTCCAATCGCGTGTTTTAAGTCGGGATGCCGGTAATCAATGCCCGTGTCTATAACCCCGATTTTGACCTGAACACCGGTTGAACGGGTCCAAGACTGGGGTGCGCGGACCGCCTTAACGCCCCAAGGGATGGAGGCGGGAGCCTGGCCCGGCGGCGCCGCGTGAATCTGAACCCGGTGATCCTCTTCGATCCGTATGGTATGGCCGTAGGCATCTTCCAGTTTTGCAGCCGCCGCAGAGGGCACAAAAAAAGCCCGGATCAAACGCGAGCTCCGAATTCGCCGCAGCGCCGGTTCCTTCGCCTTCAGCGACTTCCAATACGAAAACGCGCCGGCGTACTGCCGCGGATCGGGGAAGGTCACGATTCTCCGGTCCCCCAGCCGGGACGCCGCCGGGATTTCCTGAAGCAGCGTCTGCCAAAATGCATAGTAATCCATTGCGTTCGCCGTCCCCTCTTGTTGCAGGTGCTGGGTTATAATATGAGGCGGACGCATAGCGGGAATGGGAACTTGCCCTTTTTTGCCAAAATGGGCCGGAATTCGTGTCAAACGGGCGCGGTTCACATAGAATAACAGGGAAGAGATGTTCCGGTCTCTTTGCAACATCCCGTAAGGAGCCGATCCTTGGCGCGGATACAGTCGGGTGCGGAGGGACTCCCTCCGCCTTTTTCGCATGGGATAAAAAAAGCGGGACCGGCATTTTCCGGGCAGGCGGGCACAGGACAAGCCCTATCCGAATGGACTTGCATTTTGCTGCCAAATAGGTTTTACTTAGGTTTGATATGGATATATTGAAATGTATTGCGAAGAACGTGAACATTGCGTGAGAGGAAGTGTCCGAGTGAGTACACCGCTGAATCTGAAGCTCGATCCGGAGAAGATTAGAGAAATGCCGATGGTCGATCTGGCTTTTCTGGTGCTCAAAGCGGCCAATACGCCGTATTATTACCGGGATCTGATGGCCGAGGTGGCCAAGGTCCGCGGATTGACCGACGAAGAGATCAACGAATCCATCGCCCAGTTATATACCGAAATTAATATTGACGGACGGTTCGCCTGCGTAGGCACCAACCTGTGGGGCCTGAAACGCTGGTATCCGCTCGAGCGCTCCGACGATCCGGTCGGCAACGCCAAACGTCCGCGCATCATCAATGATGACGACGACGATCTGGAAGACGATGACTTCACGGATGAGGAGGATACCTACTCCGGCGACGAAGAAGACTTTGATACCATCGATGAGGATCGTGACGACCTGTATTCCGACGACGACAGCGGCGAAGACGTGGACGACGAAGATGTGGCCATGGATGAAGAGCTGGATGGCGAAGAGCTCGAAGACGACGAAGAGGGCGAAGACGAGCTGGACGAAGAAGAATCCGGAAGCGACGAGGAAGACGACTACTAAGCCGCGGACCGGGCAATTCTCTGCTTGACAGCGAACAACCCACAGAGTAAACTATTGCATGGGCTTCTGATGAAAATGCATAAATAGATTTCCAATATAAAAAGTGCCCCCGGTTCTGCGGGTGTCACTTTTTTTGTTTTTATAGGCCGCGGACCGGGGCATTTTCCCTTTGATTTGGCAGGGTATCGGCGTTAAAAGACGCCGGGTGGAAAGCGGATTGGATTCTCCCCGTTTTAACGGTGGAAAAGCGGGTAACGATAAACATCATACGCCGCCTGAATTTCCGGACTTTATATAGGAGGGTTTTACAGTGACAAAGTACATTTTCGTAACGGGTGGCGTTGTGTCCTCCCTGGGCAAAGGGATCACCGCCGCCTCGCTGGGCAGGCTGCTTAAGAACAGAGGCTTGAAAGTGACGATTCAAAAATTCGACCCGTACATCAACGTAGACCCGGGAACGATGAGTCCTTACCAGCACGGGGAAGTGTTTGTAACCGACGACGGCGCTGAGACGGACCTCGATCTTGGACACTACGAGCGGTTCATCGACATCAACCTGTCCAAGAACAGCAACGTCACGACAGGCAAAATTTATTCGTCGGTCATCAGCAAAGAACGGCGCGGCGAATATCTGGGCGGAACGGTCCAGGTTATCCCGCATATTACCAATGAGATCAAAGAACGCGTATTCCGCGCCGGCCGGGAGACCGGCTCCGATGTCGTCATTACCGAAATCGGCGGCACCGTAGGCGATATCGAAAGCTTGCCGTTCCTTGAAGCGATCCGTCAGATCAAAAGCGATATCGGCCGGGAAAACGTAATGTATATTCACGTAACGCTGATTCCTTACATCAAGGCTGCCGGTGAAGTCAAAACCAAACCGACCCAGCACAGCGTGAAGGAGCTGCGCAGCATCGGGATCCAGCCAAACGTGATCGTCTGCCGGACGGAGCATGAGCTGTCCTCCGACATGAAAGCCAAAATCGCTTTGTTCTGCGACATTGACGCGAATGCGGTTGTAGAATGCCGCGACGCCTCTACTCTGTACGAGGTTCCGCTGAACCTGCGTGACGAAGGGCTGGACGAAATCGTCGTCAACCATCTGAAGTTGACCACACCGAAGCCGGATATGCGTGAGTGGGAAAGCCTGCTGGAGCGGATTAACAAGCTGGAGCGCAAAGTGGAAATCGCCATCGTGGGCAAGTACGTCGCTCTTCACGACGCTTACCTCAGCGTGGTGGAATCCCTGTCGCATGCGGGCTTTGACGCCAATGCCGACGTCAGCATCCGCTGGGTAAACGCTGAAGAGGTGACGGATGAGAATGTGGACGAGCTGCTGGGGGGCATCGGCGGTATTCTGGTGCCCGGCGGCTTCGGCGACCGCGGCATCGAAGGCAAAATCACGGCGATCCGCTATGCGCGGGAAAAGGGTGTGCCGTTCTTCGGTATCTGCCTTGGTATGCAGGTTTCAGTGATCGAGTATGGACGCTCCATGGCCGGTCTGGCCGGCGCGAACAGCTCCGAAATCGATCCTTCGACTCCGCATCCGGTGATCGACCTGCTGCCTGAGCAAAAGGATATTGAGGATCTGGGCGGTACCATGCGTCTTGGCCTGTATCCTTGCAAGCTGCTGCCGGGTTCGCTGGCTATGTCCTGCTATGATGACGAGCTTGTATACGAGCGCCACCGCCACCGGTATGAATTCAACAATGTATACCGCGATCAGATCGAAAAAGCCGGACTGGTGATCTCGGGCACCTCCCCTGACGGTCGCCTTGTTGAAATCGTAGAACTGCCGGGCCATCCGTGGTTCCTGTCGGTACAGTTCCATCCGGAGTTTACCTCCCGTCCGAACCGTCCGCAGCCGCTCTTCCGCGAGTTCGTTAAGGCTTCCCTGGTTCACCAGGAGAACCGCTGATCGCTGGCCTGCCGGTGCCGAAACCGTGCGCAAAAAAGTCTCCGTTAATGGAGGCTTTTTTTGTGCGCAGCAAAAGTTTTAGGGGCCGCTTGCAATCCAGAGTCAAATATACCGGTAATTCGTGCATTTTTGCCAATTAGCAGGAATTTACTTGTGTGGCACGAATTTATATCTTTGATCATGTTGTTGGAGACTGTTGCCGCCCTTTAAGCAGCACAGCCAATCCACCGCAACTATCGGGAGGGTGTCGAATGGATAAGAAAAAGGTGTTGATTGTCGATGATCAGAACGGAATCCGGATACTGTTGATGGAAGTGTTCAACAGTGAGGGCTATGCCACGTTCCAGGCGGCGAACGGCAAAATCGCTCTCGACATCGTCCGCAGCGAATCGCCGGATTTGGTGCTGCTGGACATGAAAATTCCAGGAATGGACGGACTGGAGATTTTAAAGCATTTAAAGGAGATCGACCCTGATATAAAGGTCATTATGATGACAGCCTACGGGGAACTGGATATGATCAAGGAGGCGACCAAGCTGGGTGCGCTGATGCACTTTACGAAGCCGTTCGACATCGACGAGATGCGCGTGGCCGTCAATACACACCTGCGGGACCATTCAGCTGATCAGAACAACTGATGTCGTTGGCGCCTTCCATGAATTCTCTTTGTTAGTGTCAGAATAAATGGGGTATTACATAACGGAGGGGTATGCCCGAAACGGCATCCCTGTCCGGATGCGAGGGCGGCCTGACCGTCCGGAAGCGGCATTTTTGCAAGGGTTGGATGAATTCCGTCCCACCGGGACGTTTTTTTGTCCGGCCCTATTTAGTATTTGAGACAGGTTGTGCTATAATAGGCCTGTATGTGATGTCGGTTCATAAAAACAGAGCGACAAACCATCTTTAGGAGGATGAATCATGCCATTAGTATCGATGACAGAGATGTTGAACAAAGCCCTTGAAGGCAAATACGCGGTAGGTCAATACAACATCAACAACCTGGAATGGACACAAGCGATTCTGGGCGCGGCCCAAGAAGAGCAGTCCCCGGTAATTCTGGGTGTATCCGAAGGCGCAGCCCGTCATATGGGCGGATTTTACACAGTTGTGAAAATGGTCGAAGGCCTGATCCACGACATGAAAATCACCGTTCCGGTTGCAATCCATCTGGACCATGGCTCCAGCTTCGAGAAATGTAAAGAAGCTCTTGATGCCGGCTTCACTTCCGTTATGATCGACGGTTCTCACCATCCGATCGACGAGAACATTGAAATGACGAAGAAAGTTGTAGAATATGCCCATGCCAAAGGCGCTTCCGTAGAAGCGGAAGTCGGCACGGTAGGCGGACAGGAAGACGACGTGGTAGGCGGCATCATGTATGCGAAACTTGAAGAGTGCGTACGCATCGTTCAAGAGACCGGCATCGACACCCTGGCTCCTGCGCTCGGCTCCGTACACGGACCTTACCAAGGCGAACCGAACCTCGGATTCAAGGAAATGGAAGAGATCCGCGACGCGGTTAAGCTTCCGCTGGTTCTGCATGGCGGTACTGGCATTCCTGAGCATGATATCAAAAAAGCCATTTCTCTGGGCACCTCCAAAATCAACGTAAACACCGAAAACCAAATGGCATTCGCCAAGGTTGTTCGCGAAGTACTGGCAGCTAAACCAAACGCCTATGACCCGCGTACATTTATCCAACCGGCCCGCGAAGCCATCAAACAAACCGTAATCGGCAAAATCCGCGAATTCGGTTCCAACAACAAAGCTTAAGATTCCTGTTTGTGCTGGCCGTTAACAGGCCGGCTGATGCAGGATGTCATTTATGCCGGAACGAACCCGGGTTCGTTCCGGTTCATCGTTTATTATGGAAAGCACGCTGCAATGCAGGTGTCTTTCCATTTTCATTACGGACCGTTCTGACGGACCGGACTAATCAGCTGCAAAATACGTAGGGGGAACCTGATAATCGATGGAAAAGTTAATGATTGGGGGCGGCCGCGCCTTACAGGGCGTTGTCACGATCAGCGGAGCCAAGAATAGCGCCATTGCGCTTATTCCCGCGGCGATTCTGGCCGAATCCGAAGTTGTACTGGATAACCTGCCGGCCCTTAGCGACGTTGCCGTCTATTCCGAAATTCTGGAGGAGCTTGGCGGGCACGTAACCTGGTCAGGCAGCCAGATGCGGATCGATCCCTCCCGTATCGTATCCATACCGATGCCCAACGGGCCGGTCAAGAAACTGCGGGCGTCCTATTATATGATGGGGGCGCTGCTTGGAAGATTCAAAGAAGCGACCATCGGCCTTCCGGGCGGATGCAACTTCGAACCCCGTCCGATCGACCAGCACATCAAAGGTTTTGAAGCGCTGGGTGCAACAGTAACCAACGAACACGGATCCATTCATTTGTATGCCAAAGAACTGCGCGGCGCCAAGATTTATTTGGATGTATGCAGCGTAGGGGCGACTATTAATATTATGCTGGCGGCCTCCCGGGCCAAAGGATCAACAATTATCGAAAACGCGGCTAAAGAGCCTGAGATTATAGATGTTGCCACACTGCTTAACTCCATGGGCGCTGTCATTAAGGGCGCAGGAACCGAGACCATCCGGATTGAAGGCGTATCCGAAATGCATGGCTGCCGCCATTCGATTATTCCCGACCGGATTCAAGCTGGAACTTACATGATTGCCGCGGCGGCGACGCGCGGGAATATGCTTATTGATAATGTCATTCCGAAGCATCTGGAGGCGTTAACCGCCAAATTGCTGGAAATGGGCGTGCAAATCGAGGAGTTGGATGAAAGCATTCGCGTTATCGGCAAGGACCGGTATGAGCCGGCTGACGTCAAGGCGCTGATTTATCCCGGCTTTGCCACCGATCTTCAGTCGCCCATGACAAGTTTGCTTACTCAAGCGGAGGGCGTCAGCGTCCTGAGTGATTTTGTATACAGCAACCGGTTCAAGCATGTTCCGGAGCTGGTGCGTATGGGCGCCAAAATCCGCGTAGAAGGGCGCTCTGCCATCATTGAGGGGAGCAAACTGAATGCGGCCAAAGTTAAGGCAGCCGACTTAAGAGCCGGCGCAGCCCTTGTCATCGCGGGTCTTACCGTCGAAGGCGGGGTGACGGAAGTCACCGGTGTCGAGTATATTGACCGGGGATACGATAATCTGGAAGAGAACCTCCGGCGCCTGGGCGCGGAGGTATGGCGCGAGCACGAGTAACTTCTCCGTAGTACTTAAGCTTAACGAATTCCCCTGCCGTGCGGCCGGATGTAAGTGATGCCGGCCGCACGGCCCATGTTCGGACATTCCTGTAATCCCTCTGATAATAGTTTTTTGCCAAACACTGCATATCTCCTTCCATTTTGGGTAATGCTATCCTAATGAGGATTTGATAGACTTATAGTTTGTCGCGCCTGTATGCGCAGTTGTACTTATATAAAATTGAATAGGTGGTTATTACATGGATCTTCAAATTTCCGATCTGGAAGAAATGAAGCTGACCGACTTGTATAAACTGGCGAAGAAATATCAGATTCCTTACTACGGCCAGATGAAGAAGCGGGAGCTGATCTTCGCCATTCTCCGTGCACAGGCGGAGCAGAGCGGGCTGATGTTTATGGAAGGCGTACTGGAAATCCTGCCGGAAGGCTACGGATTCTTGAGGCCAATCAACTATCTCCCGAGTGCCGAGGACATTTATATCTCCGCCTCCCAAATCCGCAAATTTGATCTTAGAACGGGCGACCTGGTTTCCGGTAAATGCAGAACGCCCAAAGAAAACGAACGGTATTTCGGGTTGCTGCAGGTTAACGCCGTAAACGGCGAGAATCCGGCCACAGCCGCAGAACGATTGCATTTTCCGGCGCTTACGCCTCTTTATCCGCAAGATAAGCTGACGCTCGAAACGTCCCCTACCCATTTGTCGACCCGTATCATGGATCTGCTTGCTCCTGTAGGCCTGGGACAGCGCGGTTTGATCGTTGCTCCTCCCAAGGCAGGGAAAACACTCCTTCTAAAAGAGATTGCCAACAGTATTTCGGCCAATAATCCCGAGATTGAGCTGTTTGTTCTGCTGATTGACGAACGTCCCGAGGAAGTAACGGACATGCAGCGCTCCGTAAAAGGGGAAGTAGTGGCGTCGACTTTCGACGAGCTTCCCGAAAATCATATCAAGGTAGCCGAGCTGGTGCTCCAGCGCGCCCTGCGGCTGGTTGAGCACAAAAAGGATGTTGTAATTTTGCTGGACAGTATTACCCGTCTGGCCAGAGCCTACAATCTTGTGGTGCCGCCGTCCGGCAGAACGCTGAGCGGGGGGATCGACCCGGCTGCATTCCACCGGCCGAAACGGTTTTTTGGCTCCGCCCGAAATGTTGAAGAAGGCGGAAGTCTGACAATTCTGGCAACCGCGCTGATCGATACCGGCTCGCGTATGGATGATATTATTTATGAAGAATTTAAAGGAACCGGTAATATGGAGCTGCATCTGGACCGGAAGCTGGCGGAACGCCGTATTTTCCCGGCCATCGACATCCGCCGATCCGGAACACGCCGCGAAGAAGTGCTGCTGACCAAGGAAGAGCTGGATACGATCTGGTCCATCCGCAAAAATATGAACGAATCCTACGACTTTGTCGAAGGTTTCTTGAAGAAGCTGCGCAACAGCAAAACGAATGCGGAGTTCCTGGCGGCTTTTGACGTTGAAGGAAGCAAGGATCACCCTGGCGGTACGGCAAGTTCAGGCGGAACCTCGAACAGCGGAGCCGCTGCCCGCCGGACAACGCGCGGCAAAGCGTCCGTGCCGACTACCTGATACGGATTCAACCCTGTTGCACTAAAGTTTTACACCATTCACCATGGCGGAACAAGCCGCATTCGCTCTTTTTGAAGATGCGAACGGTGTGGAAGCCTGAACTGACACTTGATTGCAAGCTTGAATTGCAAGCTTGAATTGCAAGCCAACAAGTTTGAAGAACAAGAGGAGAACAACATGTTTTTGGTATATGCCGACGGGCAAGGAAACGTATATGACCATCCCGAGCTGTACGGGCTTGCCCGCAGCGGGGATATGATCGTGGAGATTATGGAAGACGAACTCATTCCGCTGCCCGAAGGGGCGACGCTGGTTGGTCTGCCATGCACAAGAGCGGTGGGCATTGATCCGGACAGCGGCGAAATGCAGGCTTTGCCGGAGGGATCCCAGGCGGTAGGCGCGCTTCTTCCGCAGGGGTACACGCGGCTCGGTCTGCCTGGCTATGTAAAGACGGACAAAGAATACAAGCTGCCTTTATTCGGTTATACGGCCGTAGTGTGGAAGGACGGCGGGTTTTATGTCGCTGCCGATCCGACAGACGATCCCGAGAAATGGGATCCTGTCGGCTGCGACCGTGAGCAGGTTAAGGCGGGCGTCGGCATGCTGACAGAGAAATACCCGGACAACCGGTTGTACCAGCATTTGTCTCATTGTGCGCTCGGCTACGAGTGCTTGACTTCCTCCAACACATTCCTGCAGCGGTGGGAGGGAGGCCTGCCGGTTTCTTATTCCTGCAATGCGGGGTGTTTTGGTTGTATCTCGGAGCAGCCGGATGACAGCGGGTTCGTCTCGCCCCAGACGCGCATGAACTTCCGTCCGCGTGTGGATGAGCTGGTGCAGGTTATGCTGGAGCATCTGAAGACGCCGGAGTCCATTATCAGCTTTGGGCAGGGCTGTGAAGGCGAACCCTCCACTCAGGCGAAGCTCATCATCGAATCGATTCGGGAAGTCCGTTCAATTACCGATATGGGATATATCAATATCAACACAAATGCCGGGTTGTCCGACCATATCCGGGGGATTGTCGACGCGGGGCTGGATTTGATGCGGGTCAGCACAATCAGTGCCTTGGATGATCACTACAATGCCTACTACAAACCTAGAGGCTATACATTGGCGAATGTGGAAAAGTCTCTGAAGTATGCGGTATCCCAAGGCGTATACACGTCCATTAACTATCTGATTTTCCCTGGCGTAACAGACCGCGAGGAGGAAATCGAAGCGATGATCGAGTTTGCCAGACGGACCGGTCTTCGGCTGATCCAGATGCGCAATCTGAATATTGATCCGGAGAGCTACCTGGGGCTTATTCCCCCTGCGCGCGGAGAAATTTTGGGAATGAAGCAAATGCTGGAGATTTTCCGCGCTGAGCTGCCTGATGTGGTCATTGGTTCTTATACGCATGTTCCGCCGGCGGGAATGTCCCGTCCGAAGCGGCCGGTCAGCCCATCCGGCGTACGGCCTTGATGAACAAAAATGGATATTGCCCATTTTAGGTTAGAGTGATATAATACGTTTATGTGTCTATACAACTCTGATACCGCATGAGTATCAGGGCAAAAGAGGTGAAAAGTAATGCAAGAAGCAATTCAGCCGAAATACCATGTAACCATGGTAACCTGCGCATGCGGCAACACGTTCGAGTCCGGATCGGTGAAACAAGATCTGCGCGTCGAAATCTGCTCCAACTGCCACCCGTTCTTCACAGGCAAGCAGAAGTTCCTGGATGCAGGCGGTCGTGTCGACCGTTTCAAGAAGAAATACGGAATGTAATCGGAAGCGCGCCCTTAAGGGCCGTCCGCCGATCAACCCCCGGTTCATATCGAACCGGGTTTTTTCTTTTTTTAGCGGCTTTCGCCGCGGCCGCGGAATATCATTCCTTGATTTCCAACAGGATACGCGGCCGATTTGACCCTGTCCGGTTGATTTTCGGCGTGGGGTAGGATATACTTAAGTTCGCCGTGCTAGACGGGGAGGTAGCGGTGCCCTGTAACTCGCAATCCGCTATAGCGGGGTTGAATTCCTGTTAGAGGTGCTGCCGATGTGAGGCTGGTCCCTGCACGCTGTGTTGACGGTTGGGTCCTCCGCAATGAGTGCTTGTGAACCTGGTCAGGTCCGGAAGGAAGCAGCCATAAGCAAGTTTGCTCTTGTGCCGGAGGATAGCCTAGCCCGAGCAGCTGTGCAGGATTGCCGCTTGGATCGCAGCCATCAATAACAGGTGCACGGTTTATAAATTTGGATAGGTAAGCATCTTTGCGATATTGGCGAAGATGCTTTTTTGTTTTTGGTCATGAGCGGGGGAATATAGTATAATGGATAAGCGACAAATGCCGGTAAGGCGGCAGTTGAAAGAGGGTAATGCCTAATGGATCATATTGCGCTGTACCGTGCTTGGCGGCCGCAGTCGTTCGGAGACATGGTAGGACAGCAGCACATTATCCAGACGCTGCAGAACGCCATTCGCGAACAGCGGGTATCGCATGCCTACCTGTTCAGCGGACCGCGGGGAACCGGCAAGACCACCGCCGCGAAGGTACTGGCCAAAGCGGTGAACTGCGAGCGGCCGAATGGGCCTGAACCATGCAATGAGTGCGCTTCCTGTCAGCGGATTTCTTCGGGAGCCGTTATGGATGTGCAGGAGATTGACGCGGCTTCTAACCGCGGGGTTGAGGAAATACGCGATTTGCGGGAGAAAGTGAAATATGCGCCCACCGAAGTCCGCCGCAAAGTGTATATCATAGATGAAGTGCACATGCTGACAACGGAAGCCTTCAACGCGCTCCTTAAGACGCTTGAGGAACCGCCGCAGCATGTGATGTTTATCCTCGCAACTACGGAACCGCATAAGCTGCCGGCCACCATTATCTCGCGCTGCCAACGGTTCGATTTCCGCCGTGTGGCGCTTGAAGAACAGACCGGCCGGTTGGCGGAGATCTGCAGAGGTGAAGGCATAGAAGCTGATGATGATGCGCTGCAGTATATTGCCCGGCTCTCCGATGGAGGAATGCGGGATGCACTCAGCATATTGGATCAGATCTCGTCATTTACAGACGGAAGGGTAACCTACCAGCAGGTGCTGGGGATGACCGGCGGAATACCGGCTGAACAGTTCGCCCGGCTCGCTTCCGCAATACAGCAGGGCGACATGGCGGGACTGCTGGATCTTGTAGAACAGATGATGCAGGAAGGGAAAAGCGCCGACAAGTGCCTGGAGAACCTGCTTTATTACTTCCGGGATCTGCTTATGATCAAGATGATTCCGGATTCCCAGAGAATGACCGACCGCGTTCTGAACCCGGAGCCTTTCCGGGAGATGGCCGCATCTTTCAGCCGGGAACGGCTGTTTGGTATTATCGATACGCTGAACCGTTATCTCGGGGAGATGAAGTATGCGACCCATCCGCAGACACTGTTTGAAGTAGCGCTTATGAAGCTGTGCGCCGAGCCGGATGGATCGGCAGCGGTTCCGGCGGCACGAGCATCCGCGGAAAGCGGACCAGCAGCGGGACAGGCGGAGCTTGAAGCGTTGAAGCGCCAGGTTGCCGCTCTGGAGAAGAAGCTTGAGCAGGCGGTGCAAGCCGGCGTTTCGGGCGGAGGGCGTGAGCGTAATGCCACAGCGAAACCAGCTGCCCCGGCGCCGCGGATATCCTCGGCAGCCAAGATTCCTCCTAACATGGACCGGTTTATCGCAGCCAAAGACAGCTCTGAGTTCACGGAGGTTTACAAGCAGTGGAGTCTTGTGCTCCAGGCTGTCAAGGAAGAGAAAGTCACGGTGCATGCCTGGTTTGTGGATGGGGAGCCAGTCTCGGTGATGGAAGACGCCGTGCTGGTTGCTTTTAAGAACACCATTCACCGGGATACGACAGAGAAACCGGCCAATAAGCAGGTGATCGAGCATGTACTCGCTTCCCGTCTTGGCAAGCCTTATCGGCTGGTAACGATGATGATGCGTGACTGGAATGAGGCGGTAGCCGGCGGCGGTCAGCAGAACAAGGAAGAGCTGAAGCTGGAGCATGAGCATGAAACCCCGGGCGACCGATCCGAACCTTGGATCGATGAAGCGATTCAATTGTTTGGAGAAGATCTGGTGGTCATTAAGGAATAGCGCTTTTGAGCGGCCGCGGCTGCTCGTCACTAGAACCTTTTTAAGGAGAGATCGCAAATGAACAATATGAACCAAATGATGAAGCAAGTGAAAAAAATGCAGGAACAAATGCTGAAAGCCCAGGAAGAGCTAGGCAGCAAGACGGTGGAAGGCACTTCTGGCGGCGGCGTGGTTACAGTGGAAGCCAATGGACACAAAAAAATCCTCTCCATTCAAATTAAACCGGAAGCAGTGGATCCGGATGATGTGGAAATGCTGCAGGATCTGATCCTGACCGCTGTGAATGATGCGCTGACCAAAGCGGAAGAACTGGCGAACAACGATATGGGCAAATTCACAGGAGGAATGAAAATTCCGGGCCTGTTCTAATTTTATTTAAGCCAAAGGAGAACCTGAAGATTGTATTATCCCGAACCGATCGCCAAACTGATCGATGCGTTTACTCATCTGCCGGGAGTCGGTCCCAAGACTGCGGCCCGGCTTGCGTTCCATGTGCTCAATATGCAGGAGGATGAAGTGATTGATTTTGCCAAAGCACTTGTAAGCGTGAAGCGGAATCTTCACTATTGTTCCGTGTGCTGCAATATTACAGACACTGACCCCTGCAGGATTTGTCAGGATAAGACGCGCGATGCCTCTGTCATCTGTGTGGTGCAGGATTCCAAAGACCTGGTGGCCATGGAACGGACAAAGGAATTCGACGGATACTACCATGTGCTGCAAGGGGCGATTTCTCCTATGGAAGGGGTCGGCCCTGACGATATCCGGCTAAAGGAGCTGCTGACACGTCTTAGTGATGAACGGGTGAAAGAACTGATTATGGCCACCAACCCGAATATTGAGGGAGAAGCGACCGCGATGTATATCTCTCGTTTGGTGCGCCCTTTTGACATTAAGGTGACAAGAATTGCCCACGGGCTTCCGGTAGGCGGAGATCTGGAGTATGCGGATGAAGTGACACTCTCCAAGGCGCTGGAGGGAAGACGCGAGCTGTTATGAAGAAGTCGAAGTAAACATTGGAGAAGGGCCTGGAGATCCAGGCTCTTTTTTTTGTGCAATAGTCCGTAAGGAGGCGGTACCGGGCGGTCCTGGACACTTGGAGAAAAAGGCGGGATGAGCCGTGGTTCTAAGTTTGTCCGAATTCCGATATGTATGAAAAAGCAGCGGTTTGCGGAATAGGCAGATCGCTCACATATGAACTTTCGGGAGGCGGGCATATGGAGTGGTGGAAGCGCACGAAAAAAAACGGGCATCAGCAAATCGGAGCGGAGGAAGAGCACTGGAGTGTGTATCTGGATGTCCGGAGTGCGCATTCGGAGTGGGAGCGGGCGTATTTGATGTTTGATGAGGCAGTTGGCCAGGACCAAATTGATTATGCCATCTACATTCTTGAGGCGGCCGAACGAAAGTATCAAATCCATTTAAAGCGTGCCAAGATGCTGGGATTGGACCGCAGTCAAATGGAGTGAGCGAATCATAAAATACGAAATGGAGAAAACGGAGGGACGAAAATGAGAGTAGCTGCATTGGGGGTACTTGTGATTTCTGCAGCTCTGCTTGTTGCCATTGTGTTCAGAAAAAAATTGGGGTGGGGGTGGCTGTCCCTCCTTGGGACGCATCTTATATTGGCTGCCGTGGCGCTTTATTTGATTAATTTCTCGGGTTTTCTGGAGGGGATGTATATTCCGATTAACCCGGCGACCATTGGAACGGTAACCCTTTTGGGTCTCCCGGGTGTACTTCTGCTGCTAGGCCTAAAATTTACATTAATCGGGTAGTTGACGCGAGTTGAATGGATGTGATACATTAATACTCGGCCCTTTGAGCTGGAGTCAAGGATTACCGGAAAGAACCTGTAGTTCAGAAGGTAATGAGATAAAATAATTTTTTTAAAAACCCTTGACTTTAGACAAGAAGCTATGATATATTATAAAGGTCGCTGCTGAAACAAAGCAATGACGAAATAAGTGCTTGATCTTTGAAAACTGAACAACGAGTGAGTGGGAATCACTTCGGTGATTTCACAAATGAGAATTTATTC
>NZ_JBHOFD010000043.1:0-53527 GCF_046543445.1 Paenibacillus nanchangensis | reverse complement strand
GCATATCGGAACAAGCATTAGATGAAGAAAGTACGGCTGACAATGACAAGCAGAATGAACAGCACCAGAATAGTGGCGGTGGAAGTCCAAGCGCCGTAACCTGCAGGAGCGGACATAGAACATACCTCCTTTGCTCGGGGAATGGCTTTGGAATTACAAACCTAGCATATGACGTATGACTGCCAGCGGATTAGATTCATACCCAATTGTCATAAAGTTGGGCTATGGAAATGTGCGGCATAAATAAGGTATAGTTAGGATAGGCAGTATCGAGATGCAGACAGGAGGAAGGAATTTTGGAATTCAAAGGTGCAATGGGCGGTTTATACCGCATTACGGAATGGATTTCACGGATCGCGTTCGGCAATATTTTATGGGCGCTCTGTTCAATTCCGTTTTTATTTATAGCGGTGATGAAGGTGATCATGATCGCGACGCAGCAGGGCGGACCAAACGAACAGGTCACTTTGAACTGGGCTTTGGGCATCCTGGCGCCGTTCACCGTGTTCCCCGCGACATCCGCATTATTTACCGTGGTGCGCAAGTGGGTTATGGGCAACACGGACGTCAGTACGTTCAAGACGTTTTTTCAAGGATACAAGGAGAATTACCTCAAAAGCATGCTCGGCGGTCTGATCTACACACTGCTGATCGTTATTATGTATGTTGATGTAACGGTTTACATGGGAATGGGCAATCTTCGTATTTTGGGCATTGTCATGCTGGTGCTGATGATTTTGATGTTTATCTCCATGTTTAACTTTTTTTCGATTGTCGTTCATTATCAAATGACGTTCAAGCAGGTAATCACGAACGCGATGCTGCTGACGGTGGCCCGCCCGATCCGCGTCTTTACGACATTGATTCTGGCTGCGGTGCTTATGTACATCGGACTCCGGTATCCGGCACTGTACTTCGTCTGCATTCCGGCGTTGATCGCCATGGTGGCTTTCTTTAACTTTTATGCGACTTACAACAAGCTGCAGCTGCAGGCGGAAGCGAAGAAACGCCAGGAGGAAGAAGAAGCCGAGGCGGCCGCCCAAGAGCGCGGAGAAGACGATGTCCCGGAGCTTGAGTCCGTCGAACCGCGCGGTGAGGAACGGAAATAAAGCCCGGCAGAACAGGCCCTATAGGCCTGAAGGTGCAGGCTGAATTTTACCATTTGATGACGTCTTTATGAATTAAGAGTAAAATAAAGCGCATACAGGTTTACTTTTTCATTAAAACGCAATATAATAGATACAAATCCTGCGATGTACGTTAACGGTTGCTCGTTGTTTTGAACCAATGATGTTGTCTAGGGAGATCTAAATGGAACGCAGCTGAAAGGCCCTGTCTATATGACATGGGGACTTCAAACCCGTATCCTGCGGTCACCCACCTGCTCTAGCAGGTTCAGAAGACACTGCAATCGGACGGCATAGGCGGGTTTTCCCAAAACGTTTTGGCTTGGCGCCCTGAGGGCCGGTTACCGGCTGCAGGGCGTTTTCGCTTGTTTGTGACCGGAAAGCCGTATTTGTTGTATGCGGACGTTGACGTGTACGGAGGCCTAGCATTGGCCGGAAATGACCTTGTTTGGCTAACATCCATGCTTTTTTATGGCGGAACCAGGAGAATCGGCGGCTTTTGCTTTTGTTCCGGGCGCAAGAGTGATAAACTTAAAAGAGTGAATTACGGACTTGAAGAGGGGGAAGAATGTTGTCGTTAAAGAGAACCTTAGTCGGCCTGTTCCGCAGTCATGACGGAACCAGCGACCGGGCCAAAGATCCGAAATTGAAAACGCGCTATTATAACCTAACGAAGGAAAAGGCATGGGAAGAAGTATCGTCCACATTGAAGAAGATCCCTGGGTTTAAAGTGCTGCATGAGGTGCAGTCCGTGGGAGAGATCACGCTGGAGAAACGTACGGCTTTCGGACGGACGCTGGATATTACCGTATCCGTTCTCAACACCACGCCTGTACGCTGCGCAGTGGACATGTATTCGGCGTCTCGCGGCTCGCTGGGTGATCTGGGTGCCAACTATCGGGTAATCATGAGACTTTATGATGCCCTCGACAAAAAACTCGGCAAATATAAAGCGGACTGATCGTATCCGCTACCATACAAAAAAAGCGGGAGAAGGGAGCTTCTTCCGCTTTTTCTACATCGGTTCTATAAAAGTGCTTTGACGGCTTGAATCGCTCCGTCATAGTCGGGATGCTCGGCCATCTCGCCGAGATACTCAACGTAGGTCAGCTTGTCCGACTTGTCGATCACGAAGATGGACCGCATATCGAGGCGGAACTCCTTGATCAGAACGCCGTATGCTTCCCCGAAAGAAGCGGTTTTGTGGTCGGAAAGCGTAATCACGCGGTCGATGCCCGCCGCTCCGCACCAGCGTGCTTGTGCAAACGGGAGGTCCATGCTGACGGTCAGGACAACAACCTCGTCGCCAAGCTCCGCCGCTTCCGTGTTGAACCGGCGGGTCTGCGCATCACACACGCCGGTATCCAGCGAAGGAACGACGCTGATCAGCTTGATTTTGCCGGCGTAATCCTTCAGCGATACGTCCTCGAGCAAATTTTTTGACAGCGTGAAATCGGGTGCTGCATCTCCGGGCTTCAATTCGGGACCGAGCAGTGTGATCGGGTTGCCTTTGAAGGTGGCGATGCCTGTTCTTTCTTGTGCCATATCCGATATTCCTCCTTAAGGGTAGTTGGCCAGGTGGTACGGCCTGCCAGATTAAATTATAATCGTAATTACAAGACTGTGTCCAACCGTGTACAGAGTGAGGGATGAATCACGGTTCAGGCGTGGAGAAAGGTGAGGCCGAATTGATTTTTATCCGTTATGAGAATTGGAGAAGCTATCTGAAGTACTATCCCGTAACCAGCCTGCTGCTGCTGGCCAATGTGGTGATGTTTGTGATTGTATCGCTGAACGGCGGCTCCACAGATCTGCAGACGCTGGTGGATTACGGGGCATTGACCGACCATCCGCTCTACAAGGAGGATTTGTGGCGGTATTTTACCTCCATTTTTTTACACAACGGTTTCCAGCACTTGTTCTTCAACAGCTTTGCGCTGCTTGTTTTTGCGCCGCCGCTGGAGCGGCTGATGGGCTGGGGGAGATACGCGCTGCTCTATTTGCTTGGCGGTGTCGCCGGCAATATTTTGACAATGGCCGATCTGGAGCGGAACATGGAGAATTTCGCCACCGTATCGGTGGGCGCCTCCGGGGCGATTTACGCGGTGTATGGAGCTTTTCTGTACATTGCCCTCCTTCAACGCAACATCATGGATGTAGGCTCGCGTAAGACGCTGTACAGCCTGCTGGTGATGGGGGTTATTACTTCCTTTGCCACGCCGCACGTGAACTGGGTAGCCCATTTGGGCGGATTGGCCGCCGGCTTCCTGCTGTACGGGCTGATTATCCGGCTGCTGCCGCGCAGAAGAAAAGCGCCGCGAAACGGGCGTTTAATAGGATAGACGGGAGAGAAACAAGGTGGAGTTAAGACAGCTGCAGTATTTTTTGAAGGTGGCGCAAAAAGAGCACGTAACCCGTGCAGCGGAAGAACTGCATGTGGCCCAGTCGGCGGTCAGCCGTCAGATTCACCAGCTTGAGCAGGAGTTAGGTGTCGATCTGTTTATGCAAAAGGGACGGAACCTGCAGCTTACACCGGTTGGCCAGCTGTTCTGCAAACGTGTCGAGCATGTGCTGAAGGAGCTGGATCACTGCATTGCCGAGGTGCATGAATTTCTTGATCCCGAAAAAGGCGAGATCCGCATCGGTTTTCCGCACAGCTTGGGCACACATCTGATTCCGGCCATTGTGGCCAGCTTCAAAAAAGCCTATCCGAATGTAAAATTCAGATTTAAACAGGGGACATACGGCTCGCTGGTCCAAGACGTGGTCTCCGGTGAAGTCGACCTGGCGTTCATCTCGCCGTTTCCGGAGGGAGATGAGCGGGTACAGGGCGATATCGTCATGACGGAGGAATTGTTTGCGATCCTGCCGCCGAACCATCCGCTGGCCGGTGAAGCCGCCATCCGGCTGGAGCAGCTGAGGGAGGAAGACTTCGTCTTGTTCAGCCCGGGCTATTCGCTGCGGCCGATTGTCTGGCGGGCCTGCCTTCAGGCCGGGTTCAAGCCAAAAATCGCGTTTGAAGGCGGGGAGACGGACACGATTCGCGGCCTGGTTGCCGCCGGAATGGGAGTCAGCCTTCTTCCGGAGATGGCGCTGTTCCCTACGGCGTCACTGCAGCCTGCACAGGTTAAGATTGAGGAGCCTCATATAACGCGGACCGTGGGGCTGATCCACCGGGCCGATGGCAAGCTGCCGCTTGTGGCAAGGTCCTTCCGCGGGTATTTGCTGCATTACTTCGGGCTGAAGCCCACAAAGAACACCCCGGTCGGATGACCGGGGTGTTCTTTGGGTTAAGCGCTGCGGTTCAATTGAGCAACGCAATTAAATCAGTCGCGGTTGCCAAGGAAAATTGTAAGCAGACGCAGCAGCTCCAGTACGGAAACCAATGCGGCGGCTACGTAAGTCAGGGCGGCCGCGTTCAATACCTTCGCTACACCACGTTCTTCTTCGTTACGGATAAATCCTTCCTCCACCATTACCTGGCGGGCGCGGTTGCTGGCGTTAAATTCGACCGGCAGCGTAACCAGCTGGAAAAGCACAGCAGCCGAAAAGAAGATAATGCCGATTCCGACCAGATTCAAGGCGCCAAACAAAAATCCGGCGAGCAGCAGGAACGGCGCCACGCCGCTGGCAAAGTTCACAACAGGGAACATCCGGTGGCGGAGAGTAAGCATCGGGTAGTGTACTTTGTGCTGAATCGCGTGACCAACCTCGTGGCAGGCGACGGAAACGGCAGCGATGGAACGCTCGTAGTACACCGGTTCGGACAGGCGGACAACCCGGTGGACCGGATCATAATGGTCGCTGAGTACTCCAGGTACGGGTTCGATCGGCACATCATGCAGTCCGTTGCGGTCCAGCATCATCCGGGCGGCTTCGTAGCCGGTTAGCCCGTTCAGGTTCGCCACCTGGGACCATTTATTGAAGGAGCCCTTCACGCGGAACTGGGCCCACAGTGAAAAAATAAAGGCAATAATGACTAACAAATACATAAAGCCATTCATATCTGCATTCCTCCGTATTAATAGTAAGTGCTACATTGGCGGTCCTTGCGACAGCAGCAGCCGGATGGCCTCCATACAGGCGGCTCCCTGCGGGAGAAGGCCTGCCAGCACCCGCCGGGCTTGCCCGGGCTTCAGCTCTTTGAGAATCGGCTCCAGTGCCTTGACTTCGCGCTCCAGCGTCTGCATATGCGCTTCCAGCTCCAGCAGCTTATCGGAGACGTCGCCTTCCACTTTGGCTGATTTCCATTTGCCGACCATGGACTTGATCTCTTCCAATGTATACTTTTCATGCTTCAACTGGTTTATACGTTCGAGAACGGTCAAGGTTTCAGCGCTGTACAGCCGGTAGTTCTTCATGCTGCGCGATTCCGGAGCGATCAGTCCGAGCTTGGTATAGTAATCTACTGTTCGTTCGCTAATTCCTGCCGCTTTGGCTAATTCTCCGATCCGGAGCAGCGGTTTATCCCCATGTTCTTTCACCTCGCATTGCGATTTTCTCCTGTACTGATGCCAAGGGAAGATAACTTCTTCCTATAGTAGTTATTACTACATCCATCATACTTTAAACCAAACCATACAGTCAAACGTCACACTTTCATAAAGTATGCTTCCAAGGCAGCGAATATGACATCAGAAATTATTTTTTCTTTCATGAAAATATATCTTGTCAATTTCACTGCCTTTTGCTTATAATGACAATAAGAATTTCATGATGTGTTAGAGAATATAACATAACAGGGGAGTGGGGCAAATGAAAAAGAAATTGCTGATGATGTTTCTGGCGGCAGTAACATTAATGATTTATCCGGTCAGTGCGTTCGCTGCAGACGGACCAAGTTCTCCGGAACTGCAAATTGGACTGGATACGCTGTTTACGTTCCTGGGCTTTATTCTTGTCTTCTTTATGCAAGCGGGTTTCGCCATGCTGGAAGCGGGATCGGTCCGCATGAAAAATGCCGGTCACGTAGCCGGCAAGACCGTGCTTACGCTGGCGATTGCAAGCTTATGCTTCTGGGCAGTAGGCTTTGGCCTCGGCTTCGGCAACGGTAACGGATTCTTCGGAACAACCGGTTTCTTCTACGGCGGAGAATCGACGGCGGCATCCTTTGATTCGCTGGCTGCTTCGGACGTGACGTTGAACGTGAAATTCCTATTCCAAATGGCATTTGCGGCCGTTTCCCTGGCCATCGTATCCGGCGGCATGGCGGAACGCGCGAAGCTGAGCGTATATATCATCTTTGGTATACTGTTCTCGATCGTAATTTACCCTGTAGTTGCCCACTGGGTATGGGGCGGCGGCTGGCTGACTGAAATGGGCATGCAGGATTACGCCGGTTCGACGGTTGTTCACCTTACCGGTGCAACGGCGGCGGTAGTCGCAACCATTTTGCTTAAGCCCCGTCTCGGCAAATTCAACAAAGACGGCAAACCGGTAATCATTCCGGGTCATAACCAAGTGTTCACGGTACTCGGTGTCATTATTCTCTGGTTTGGCTGGTTCGGATTTAACCCGATGAGCGCTTTGTCCCCTATGGGCGGATTTTTTGGACACGTAGCGGTAACGACCAACCTGGCTGCAGCGGCCGGCGGCCTGGCTGCCCTGATCGTCTCCTGGATGTATTTCGGCAAATCCGACATTCCGGCAATGCTGAACGGCGTGCTTGCCGCGCTTGTTGCGATCACTGGCGCCTGCGCTTTCGTCTCGCCTTGGGCGTCGATTCTGATTGGTTTTGTGGCAGGCGGGTTCACATTTATGACTTCACAGTGGCTGGAACGCGCCGGTCTGGACGATCCGATCTATGCATTCTCCGTACACGGCATCGCCGGTATGTGGGGTGCGGTATCCACAGGATTGTTTGCAACGCCTGAGCTTGTTGAACAAGTGGGCGTCGGCGAACCGGGTCTCTTCTACGGCGGCGGTTTCCACCAGCTTGGCGTACAGGTGCTGGGCGTAATTGGAACATTCGCATTCGTTGCGGTTTTGTCCTTCATCATTCTGTATGTCATGAAGCTTGTCATCGGCATCCGGGTTACGGAGGAAGAAGAGTTGATGGGTCTCGATATCAGCGAACACGGCACATACGGTTATCCGGAGCAAATGAAGCTGATTACTGAATCGGAATCCAAAACGCTGAAGCATTAAAACCTTCCTGCCATTCGCCGGCGGATCGGATCACCTGATCCGGTCCGCCGGTTCGGGCATCCTGAGAACACGGCGAAAGGAGGAGGATGCGACTCCGATGGAACCATGGAACGATCAAGAAAATGTCAGCTTTGACTCCATCGCCGGCGCGGCATCACCTCTGGAATTGAAACACAGCCGCATAACGTGGCAGACGCTTCTGCTTCAGCAGTTGAATGATGTACCGATCGAGCAGTGGCTAAGCCGGACGAACCGTATGCATGATGCGGTCGCAGTACGGGCGGTCCAGCTGTGCGAGGAGGAAATGATTGAGGCGGGCTATGGCCCGCCTCCCTGCGCCTTTTCGTTTGTCGTGTTCGGCAGCGCAGGCAGACGGGAAGCAATTTTGTGGAGCGATCAGGATAACGGGCTTCTTATAGAAGGAGAACCGTCGGAAGCTAAGCGGGTATGGTTTGGCGCGTTTGGACGCAAGCTGTCGGATCTGCTGGAAACGCTGGGATATGAAAAATGCAGCGGCAAAGTGATGTGCTCCCAACCGATGTGGGCGCGGACGATGCGGGAGTGGAAGGAGCAGTTGGACGGTTGGGCAGCGGCGCTGGAATGGGAGCCTGTGCGTTATCTGATAATCGCTTCAGATATGCGGCATGTTGCCGGCAGCGAGAGGCTGGCGGAGGAGTGGCGGGAGTATTATATGGAAGGTTTTTTCCGCCATCCTGGACTTCACACGGCGGTGCTCCGCAATACGGTGCGCCATAAAGCTACCTTAAATCTGCTTGGACAGGTGCTTACGGAGCGGTTTGGCGATCATGCGGGCGGTTTTGATGTCAAGTATGGCGTCTATATCCCGCTGGTCAATAGTGTGAGGCAGGAAGCGCTGCGGTCGGGAATCCGGGAGACTTCGACACTCGGCAGGCTGGAGCAGCTTGGCGCGGACCGGAGGAGCGTACAGGAAGGTGTGCGTTCGGCATTTCTCACCGCACTCCGTTTCAGGGCGGGGACACCTTTTGAGACAAAAGACGGACTCCTGGTCAGCAGCGATTACATGCCTCAAAGCCAACTGAAGAACAAACAGCGGATGTCCGAGCTGCGCGACAGCCTGCTGGTGGTCCGGCGTATCCATCGCGCGCTGCAGCGCCGGCTCCGGCAGGAGGAAAGGAGGCAATAGCCAATGAAGGAGCCGAACAAAGGCGGCGGTTTCTGGAGCAGCTTGCGGCAGGGAGGCATGCCTTCCGCGCTGGCATCGATGCGGGGAGGGGGAAGCGCCCAGCAGACGGCCCAGCAAATGGCGTTTATCCGTTCTTTAATGAGGGAAAAACGCAGGCCCGAGGTGCTGCATACGCCATTATCCGAACTGGAAACCGTGGTCTTTGATTTGGAGACGACCGGCTTTGCTTATCAGCATGGAGATGAAATTATATCGATCGGTGCGGTAAAAATGATCGGTACCCGGATATTGGAAGACCAGACATTCTACACGCTGGTGAACTGCCAGGCGTCAATTCCCTCGAATATTACCGACCTGACGGGAATCTCGGGGGATATGACGCGGAACGCGCCTTGTCTGATGGATTGTCTGCACGACTTCATGTCTTTTGTTGGCCAAAGCGTCCTGGTGGCTCACGCAAGCGCCCATGACAAAGCGTTCCTGAATGCCGCGTTGTGGAAAACCTCCAAGGTGCATTTAACCCATCGGGTTCTCGATACAATGATGCTGGCCCGCTGGCTGGAGCCGCACCGGAGCAGCTACACCCTAGACGAGCTGCTCGCCATTCACAGTATCCCGATATCCGGCAGGCACCATGCGCTGGAGGACTCCAAAATGACAGCCAAGCTGTGGGCGGCGTACCAGGAGGAAATCGCTGCGCGCAACCAGGTTGACACGCTGGGCGACTTATACGCTTATTTGAGCAGAAACTGATGCGGAATCGGGATCAGGCCGTCCGCGATGCCTTGGGGCCCGGTGCTGCGCTGTATTTCATAAGCCTGAAGCCGGATGCCGGACCCAGGGTCCGGTGCGCCGATCAGATACACCCGATAGTTCGGGCCAAGCGAGCTAAGACCCTCAAGATCCCGCAGTGACGGGACGGGCGGCGAATTCGGATGGGTATGAAAAAAACCGACCGGAGCCGGATCGCTAAATGCGGCCGTGACCCAATCTTCCGGATGCGGCACGAACGTATGCAGCGGGTCAGGCGCTACGTTGCGCATCGGCGTATAGCCGTTGATGCGCATGCCGCCCGCTGCGGCAGCACCCAGCAGGAGTCCGCAGGCTTCGTGCGGATAACTGGACAGCAGGTGCTCCCCCAGTGCCTGCCGTAAGGAAGGATTCAGCTGCAAGGCTGTGATGTTTCCCTGGAATGCTGTCAAATTGTTCACCCCCTCTCTTCTTTGGATTTCCGGCGTTTGCCGGGAATCTCTTTTTTTTGGCGCAAAAGGCTACTCCTGTCCGAACACTGCCGCAGCCCGAACACCAATGGTAAACGCCTCTGCGGAATACACTGTCACGAACACTCTGCTAAGTACCCCTGCCAAACGCTCTTGCAGAACGCTGCTTCGGACCGCCTCCCCAGCTAATTGCCCTCGGGCAGGTTTGAAATGCGGCAGAATCGGGGTACAATAAAGGCAGCTTGATAAACTATAGCAGCGGGTGTCCTGCCTGGAGGCAGGAAGCTGGCGAATCTTGAACTCTTAATCGTCCAGTAGGGCGTAGGCGATTGTTCGCTGGTTTCTCCTCCACGGTTTCATGCGGCATGCCGCTGTATGCAAAGGATAAGCGACTATGAAAGCTGTGACTATACGAAATCTCGCCGTCATTCTTCTCATATTCGGGCTTGCGGCAATTGCGCTTGGAGGGATGGAGAAGCCCGGTCCGCGTGCGCTGCCCGCTTCCGGACAGTCGATTGAAGAAAGCGCCAACCTTCCCAAGCCGGATACGGAAGCGCCTGCTTTTACCCTGCAGGGCCCTGACGGCACCTCTTATTCCGTGGACGGCCCAAGGGAAAATCCGGTGCTGGTCAACTTCTGGGCTTCCTGGTGCGGACCCTGCAAAGAAGAAGCGCCGGATCTGAATCAGCTGGCTGCCAAATACGACGGGCGTCTTGACATCTACGGCGTAAATGTTACACGTTATGACAACCGGCAGAACGCCGAGCGGTTCATCCGGAAATATAAGGTCAGCTATCCGGTCATGTTCGATACGGATGGCAAGGTCTACGAGAGCTACGGCGGCGCGGTTTTCCCAACCAATGTGCTGATCGGACGTGACGGCCGGGTTCGGGAAGTGATCCTTGGCGCCCTCAGTCTTGAAGAACTGGATGATAAAGTCGGCAAGCTGGTGCGAAAGTAACGTCAGTGCCGACCCCAACCCCGTCTGGTATCCATACTGATGGGAGGTCTAAATCACACGTTTACGCGCAGCTGGTTCGGTTCGCATTTTCTGCGGTCCTTGGCAATAAAAGCCGAGGCCCGTTTTTTTTTTTTTTTTTTTTGTGCGCAAAAATGTAAAAATGATACAGTTCAGGATGGATTCAAAGGATTAGGTATCCGTTTAATAGATAGGATGAAACAGCTGTGACAGAAAACGACATAGGGAGGCTACAAGAGCATGAGTACACGTAAGCTGGTTCATTGGGGACTTGCGCTGTCCCTGCTGCTGTCATTACTTCTCGCCGGCTGCACGCCAAGAGAGACAAGCGGAGAGGCAACAAGCGCAGCGGAAGGCGGCGGCAAAGTCGAAATCGACTTCTGGACCTTCTGGGGTTCGGAAACGCGGCGTCCGATTATCGAAAAGATCATCAATGATTTTAACGCATCGCAAGACAAGATTATCGTCAAGCATACATATCTGCCGTGGGGAGATATCTGGACGAAGAACTTGGCATCCATCGCGGCAAAAAATCCGGCCGACGTAATTATCAATGACATTGCGAGCGTCGATCAGCGCGCTTCCAAAAAACAAAACACCGACCTCAGCCAATACCTGGCCAAGGATAATATTCAAGACCGTTTTTACCCCAGCCTGTGGGAAAACGTGACCTACGAAGACAAGGCTTACGCCATTCCTTTTAACACCGATACCCGTTTCCTCTATTATAACAAAGAAGCGTTCCGCGAAGTGGGTCTCGACCCCGAGAAGCCGCCGGCAACCTGGGATGAACTGGAGCAATATGCCATCAAGCTGGACAAAAAGAACGGCAATACGTATGACCGTGTCGGCTTCCACCCGCAGTGGGGCGATTTTGGTGTCGACAACTGGATGCTGAACGCCGATGGCGGCAAAGGCTTTTTCGACAATGAGGGCAAGATGTACATCAACACCCCGGCCAAAGTCGAGACAATCGAGTGGGTGAAAAAATGGAACGACCGGCTCGGCAAAAAGAACGTTGATGCGCTGCAGGCCGAATTCGGCAACGAACAAAGCAATCCGTTTATCTCCGGCAAGGTAGCGATGTGGATGCACCAGGGAACATTTGCTACCCAAATCCGCGATTACGGTCAAGGAATGGATGTCGGCGTTGCACCGGTGCCAGAACGGACCGCGGGATCCGGCCATTACAGCAGCGGCGGCGGTTTTGTCGTCGAAATTCCGTATGGCGCCAAACACCCGGATGAGGCCTGGGAGTTCATCAAATTCCTGACCGATTACGACGCGCAGAAATATTGGGCGCAGAAGAACTTCGATAATGTAGCCAACCAGAAAGCGGCTTCCGATCCGGAGCTGATGAAAGACCCGATCTACAAAATGGCGGTCGACAATATGGAGGTTACTACCCATTACCGCGCTCCGCTGGCTGTGCCGGATTATAAAAATCTGATCACGCCACAAATCGACGCGGCGCTGCTTGGACAGCTGAGTCCGGCGGATGCCATGAAGAAAGCGGAAGAAGACGTCAAGAACATGATGAAGCAAAACGGGCAATAACGGCTGCCGGGGAACGCCGCCGCTGAAGCGGACGGGCGTTCTCTATTTATTCCGAGAGAGTAAAAAAGGGGGGGAAGGGAAATGGGAATGTCCGTTAAAGCCGGAAGCGGCAGCGGGCGGGGGCCGGCAAACGGCAAACCGCGCGCCGTACGGCCCGGCAAGCTGGCCCGGAAAGAAGAGTGGCAGGGATACCTGTTCATCGCACCCTGGCTGATCGGTTTCTTCGGGATAACACTTTTGCCGATGGCATTTTCGCTGTATGGCAGTTTTACAAACTACGATATTACCTCCCGGATGGATTTTATCGGGCTGTCCAATTTCCGCCGGATGTTCGAAGGCGATCCGCTGTTCTGGAAATCGCTTTACAACACGCTGTATTACGTGCTCTGGATGGTGCCGCTGACGACCATCGGGTCCGTGCTGCTGGCGCTCCTGCTGAACGAAAAAATCGCGGGCATGCGGGTGTTCCGCACCATCTTTTATCTGCCGTCCGTGCTGGCGGGCGTAGGCGTCTACTTTCTGTGGATGCAGCTGCTGAACCCGTCGACGGGCCTGGTGAACACCGTGCTGTCCTGGGTAGGGATTCAAGGTCCGGCCTGGCTGACCGATCCGTTCTGGACGAAACCTGCCGTGATTTTTATGAAAATGTGGGGGATCGGGGGCGGCATGCTGCTGTATCTCGCCAGTCTGCAGGGCGTCCCTCCGCAGCTGTACGAAGCCGCCAAGCTGGACGGCGCGTCAGCATTCAGCCGGTTCCGGCATATTACTTTGCCGATGATTTCGCCGGTAATTTTTTACGACGTAGTGACGAGCCTGATCGGCGGCTTCCAGGTGTTCCAGGAAGGGTACGTCATGACCGAAGCGGGCGAAGGCGGTCCGATGCATTCGCTGCTGTTCTATAACCTGCATATGTGGCACAAAGCGTTTACAGTGTTTGATATGGGGTACGCGATGGCAATGGCCTGGATGCTGTTTGTGGTCGTGCTGGTGCTGACGATTCTGAACCTCAAGTTGTCCAAACGGTGGGTACATTATGAAGGAGGGGATGCGTAATGGGTCAGGCGCTGCCTTACGGCAAAAGTAAACGGCGCACCGGCAGCCGCATTGATACCGAAGCAGAGCCGGCGCGGCGCGGTTCGAAGCGGAAATTTACTCTGCGTCAGCTGATTGTATTCATTCTCCTTACGGCAGGAAGTATTCTGTTCCTGCTGCCGCTGTGGTGGATGATCTCCACCTCGCTGAAATCGATGCAGGAGATTTCGCAGTACCCGCCGACGTTTGTGCCAAACACATTCCACTTCGACAATTATATGAAGACCTGGGAGGCGGCGCCGTTCACGCGGTATACGATGAATACACTGCTGCTGACCTTTTTCGCCGTGACAGGGAATGTGCTGGTCAACTCCTTTGTAGCATATGGGTTCGCAAAAATCCGGTTCCGCGGCAAAAAACTGTGGTTTTCGGTTCTGCTCGCCACCATGATGATTCCCGGCTTTGTTACGCTGATCCCGCAGTACGTGCTGTTCTCCAAGCTGGGACTGGTCGGGACGTATTATCCGATCATCATCCCGCAGTTTCTGGGGAGCGCCTTTTATATCTTCATGCTGCGTCAGTTTTATCTCACGATTCCGTCGGAGCTCAGCGAAGCGTCGCGGATCGACGGGGCCGGCCATTTTCAGATTTGGGCGCGGGTGATTCTTCCGCTGTCCAAGCCGGCGCTGGCCGCGATTGCAATTTTTGCGTTCAACGGAGCCTGGAACGATTTCCTCGGTCCGCTGCTCTACGTGAACCATGAATCGCTGTATACGCTCCAGATCGGACTGCAGACGTTCCGCGGCTCCATGCAGACCCAGTGGAACTATCTGATGGCCGGTTCGGTGATCGTGCTGGTGCCGGTCATTCTGCTGTTTTTCTTCTTCCAGCGGTATTTCATTGAGGGGATGAACTTAACGGCGGGGACCAAGGGGTAGAGGAGCTGGATAACCCGAATACGCGTCAAAAAAGGGCTGTTTCCGCATCCGTAAGGATGGCGGGAACAGCCCTTTACTGTCTAGCAATCCGGACAGCGAGTCCGGCTGCTGCGGTATGATAATTGTAGAAACGGTTTCGGACGCTGTGCGGCGGCAAATGCTGCTTGACCGTCAAGCTTGAGCCGGGATCAGTGATTAACCAGCCCGCGTGCCTCCGTACCCGTCATATCGGTCTCCGCGGGCGAGAGCTGGCCGAGCAGCGCGTAGCGCATACTGTCCACCAGCGCCTCCCAGCTGGCTTCAATCACATTGCTGGAAACGCCGACGGTGCTCCAGGTGTCGGTGAAATTTTTGGATTCGATCAGCACGCGGACTTTGGCGGCCGTCTGGTCCTTTTCATCCAGCACGCGGACCTTGTAGTCGGAGAGATGCATATCGCGCAGCTGAGGAAAATGATTCAGCAGCGCTTTGCGCAGCGCGTTATCGAGCGCGTTGACCGGGCCGTTGCCTTCGGCCGCCGTATACAGGTTCGCACCGCCTACCTTCAGCTTGACGAACGCTTCGGACACAACCGGGCGTCCGGCCGTTTTTTCCACCAGCATCTTGAACGATTCAAAGGTAAACAGCTCGGTCAGCTCCCCGGTGGCTTCGCGCATCATCAGCTCCAGCGATGCGTCCGCGCCCTCGAACTGGTAGCCTTGGTGCTCAAGGTCCTTGATGCGCTCGATCATCGCGCGGGTCTGCTCGCTGCTTGTATCCAAGGCAAGCCCCATCTCCTGCGCTTTGGACAGCACATTGCTTTGTCCCGCCAGTTCAGAGACCAGTACACGCTGCTTGTTGCCGACCAGCTCAGGCGCAATATGCTCGTAGGTACGGGAGTCGCGCAAAATTGCCGAGACGTGGATGCCTCCCTTGTGAGCGAAGGCCGCCGAACCGACATAAGGCTGGTTGACCGGCATATTGACGTTGGCAACCTCGCTTACGTAACGGGCTGTGTTGGTCAGTTGGGCCAGCGCTTCGGTGCTGATGCATGGAAAGTCCATTTTTAGCTGCAGCGTCGGAATGATGGAGCACAGATTGGCGTTGCCGCACCGTTCGCCGTATCCGTTGATCGTTCCCTGAATCTGCCGTGCGCCGGCCTGGACCGCACTGAGCGCGTTGGCCACCGCCAGTTCGCAGTCGTTATGGGTATGAATGCCGAAGCCGGCGTCCGGGAACGAGGCGGTCAGCCTGGACACGATGGAATGGACTTCATGCGGCAGCGTGCCGCCGTTCGTGTCGCACAGCACAAGCCAGTCTGCTCCAGCTTCACGCGCTCTGGCCAGGACTGCCTGCGCATAGTCGGGGTTATGCTTGAAGCCGTCAAAAAAGTGCTCCGCATCAAAGATGACTTCCAGTCCGCTGCGTTTCAAGAAGCTGATGGAGTCGCCGATCATGGCGAGATTCTCCTCCAGGGTGGTCTGCAGCGCGGTATGCACGTGGAAATCCCACGACTTGCCGACCAAAGTGGCGGCCTGCACGCCGGCATCCAGCATGCGGCGGAGGTTGTCGTCGTGTTCGGCGGAGGAATTTTTGCGTCGGGTGCTGCCGAATGCGGTGATCTTGGCGTTTAGCCCCAGCTGCCGGACCCGCTTAAAAAATTCGATGTCCTTGCTGTTGCTCCCCGGAATGCCACCCTCAATATAGTGCACACCCAAATCGTCGAGTTTTTTGGCGATTTTCAGTTTGTCGTCGGCCGACAGACTGACGCCTTCGCCCTGGGTGCCGTCGCGCAACGTAGTATCGAAGATGGAGATGGACGTGGTCATGAGAGTCCTCCTTTGGGAATTGGATATAGGGGCAACGGATCGCCGCCATTTAAGATTTTTATATTATAGCATTTCTACGCGGGAATGTAACAAAGAATGAAAGAAAAAGCGCCCATTTTGCTCTGCCAATTCCCGGCCAATTGAAGCCCCTCCGCCTAAGCGCCGTCCTAAGGCAGGGTCTATACAGACCGAACTTAAAAAGGACAAGTGGACCCGAGCTGCCACTGCGGCCGATTTGGGGCTTCCGGTTGCTGTTAGTTTCGGAGTTCTTGAATGGTAGGACCAGTTAGCGGGAGAACTCCGAAAATAAAGGCAAACGCGTTCGCTCCTCCATCTCCAAATTGCCTCCGTGCCATCCCCACCATCCTGTATTTCAACCGTTCAGTTTATGCAGCTGCCCGATTCACGGCTTTAGTTTTGGGACAGTTAGCGGTAAAATAGAAGGAGCGGAAAAACGGAAATCCGCAAGGATTTGAGGTAGATCGTATGGAGAATGTATCGGGTCATTATCCCGCTAAAGGCAGAGTCATTTTGCATGTTGATATGAACGCCTTTTATTGTTCCGTGCATGAAGCGGAGCAGCCGAAACAGTATAAAGGGAAGGCGACCGCCGTTGCCGGCAGTGTGGAGCTGCGAAAAGGGATCATCGTCACCTGTTCCTACGCGGCCCGGCGGTTCGGCATCAAGACGGGAATGCAGGTTGGGCAGGCGCTGCGGCTGTGTCCGTCGCTGATCGTGATCAAGCCGGATTTTCAGCTGTACCGGCAGTATTCCGCGGCATTTATGCAGATTGCCTACAGCTATACGCCGCTGCTGGAAGCCGTGTCGATAGACGAATGTTACCTGGACATTACCGGTTCGCGTCAGTTCGGTACGCCGCTGGAGATTGCTTCCGAAATCCAGCGGCGAATCGGAGAGGAGCTTGGCCTGCCGTGCTCCATCGGGATCGCGCCGAACAAGCTGCTTGCGAAGATGGCAAGCGACATGAAGAAGCCTAACGGCATTTCGGTGCTCCGTCTGCGGGACGTCCCCCGGGTGCTGTGGGAGCGCCCTTGCGGCGAGCTGTTAGGCATCGGCGGGAAGACGGCCGAGAAGCTGCGATCGATGGGCATCTACAGCATCGGCCAGCTGGCGGCGGCCGAGGAGTCTGTGCTGGTCGACCGCTTTGGCATCAACGGCGCGTGGATGAAGCGGGCGGCACACGGCCTCGACGACGCGCCCGTGACGGAAGGGCGGGAGCAGAGCAAGTCGATCGGGCACACGACGACGCTGCCAAGCGATGTGACGGGCATCCGGGAAGCAGGCCCCGTTCTGCTGAGCCTCAGCGATCAGGTGGCCCGGCGGCTGCGGCGGAAAAACCTGGTTGCTTCAGGCGTGCAGCTGACGATCCGGACGCCGGACATGAAGACGATCACGCGCTCACGGCTTTTGGACGTGCCGACCGAAACGGCGGAGGAGGTTCATAAAGCCGCTTGCTCCCTGTTCGTCAAGCACTGGAACGAAAGCAGGCCGGTAAGGCTGCTTGGGGTGACGCTGTACCAGCTGACGCCAAAGGACGAAGCGGCGATCCAGCTGGATCTTTTTGATTACGAACGGCAGCCGAAAAAGGAATCGCTGAACAAAACGATGGATATGCTCCGCAACAAATTCGGCGAAAACGCGGTGCTGACGGCCGGCATGCTCGGCGATCCGCATACCGCTTTGCTGCGCAATCACAAGGCTCGCGGCACCTCGCTGCAGAAGGATAATTTGTCCCGGCCGGATGAGGCGAACGACTGACACGAACGTCTTTCAGGCTGTCAGTATTGCTCCCGCAATATACGACAGATATGTAAACACCGGGCGAAAGCGATTGATATTACAGCCTATTTATATTAATATGAGAAAAATAACAGGCCGATTCCAAGAAGCCTGTATAGGTTAAACAGGAGGCAGAGAAAACTATGGCTAAGTATACCTGGGTCGAGAAGGACACATGCATCGCCTGCGGCGCATGCGGCGCGACGGCCCCTGATATTTATGATTACGATGATGAAGGGCTTGCGGAAGTCATTTACGAAAATGACGGCAACCGCGGCGTGACTGTCATTCCGGACGAGCTGTTCGACGATCTTCAAGATGCGTGCGACGGCTGCCCGACCGACTCCATCAAAATCGCAGACGAACCGTTCAATAAAGAAGGCTAAGCAGCAGGCGCGGCAGCGTCCGTTGCCCTTAAACCTTTTGACAAAGCTCCCGTATTTATCCGGCTGTGCGGCTGGATAGGACTGGGGGCTTTTTCTTTTTGCCTATAAATGCCGATATAATGTAAGAAGACTACATAAGGAAAAATACGGAGGTCACGATGAAAAATTCGCAGTACCTCAAACAGTATGTCCAGAGCCATCCGGACAACAAGATGGCTTGGTACCTGCTGGGCAAGGAATATGTGAAAAACGGGCAGGAGGGCAAAGCCAATTACTGCTTCAACCGCGCCGGTTCGGTGTATGAAGCATTTGAGCACAGCAAGGTGCCGGCGGAGCTGCTGCAGGAATATGAAGAGCGGCTGGTTGAAGCCGGCCGTTCGCGGGATGCCCGCCGCCGCCGGCGCCGCCGGGTGTTGCTTGCGTGCATCCTGCTGCTGCCGGCGCTGATTCCGCCCGCATTGGCCCCGGGCCTTGCGCCGGAGCCTGCCGTGCCCGCCGCGAGCGGCGCGCAGGAGCCGGATGCGCCGCAGGCGGCCGGGCAGCCGGCGGACGCCGCAGGAGCACCCGCCGGGCTGTACACGGCGGTCGAAGCGGGCGGCACCCTGCCGGCTCCGGGCGGGCTGATGCGCCGCCCCGGCGCGGGGCGGGTTGCGGCGCTCGGGATGAAACGCAGCGGCAAATGGCTGCTGTGGAGCGAACGCCTGCCGCTCGAGTTCACACTCGAAGCGGCACCGGGGCGCCTCGCTTACCAGTCGTACAACGCCGCTGCGTGCGCCTGCGAGCCGCCGGCGGACGCGAAAGCGGCCGCGCCGGATGCGGCCGCCTGGCAGCGCCGGCAGGAGGAGCTTGCTTCGCTGTGGAGCGCCATTTTGCGCTTCCGCGAAGCGAAGGGCGTGCTGCCGGCTACGCTGGCGCAGCTGGCCGGGCCGTTCCCCGGCAACTGGCTGGCCGGTACGACGCCGGCCATGGAGTTGGCCTTCGGCCCGCTGACTGGCCTGGCCGCGGGAGCGGGAGCAGCCGGGCAGCCTGCGGCGGACGAGCTGCGGGCCTCGCCCGCCGGCAGCGTCCCCGCGGACGGAGGGACGGGGACGGAGGTTTACCCGCCTTATTTTACCGAACCGCTGCGCATTGTCGTGGACAAAGAAACGCACCGCCTCGCCGTGGTTAGCGGGGAAGTGGTGCTGCGGATGTATCCGGTTGGGCTGGGCGGAGACCGCACGCCCGAAGGAACGTTCCGGGTAACCGACAAGGTGAAAAATCCGAACGGACGGGATGACGGCGAGTTCGGGAGCCGGGGGATGGAGCTGACGGGAGGGAAATACGCAATTCACGGCACAAATGAGCCGGACAGCATCGGCAAAAACGAATCATTAGGCTGTATCCGGATGGGCCGGGAGGATGTGGAGGAGCTGTTTGACCTTGTGCCAAAAGGCACGCCGGTCTATATAGGCAAAGGGGGCCTGTCCGGTGCTCCGCTGGTCCCGGAGACGCGTTTTGCGGTCCAGGAAACGGAGGATCAGACCAACCCCCATAAACAATATCACTGGCTGAACTAGCAATCAGCCGCCGAGCACGATCAGAAGAACGACGATCAGCAGGATAAGCAGCGTGATGCTGACGCCGATCCATAGAATCGCCTTGCGGTTCACTTCTTCTTTCTTTTGCTGGAGAGTAGGGGGTTTGCGTTTGGCTGACATCGGGTTCTACCTTCCTTCTATCAAGATCGGTGCATGTACCTCCATTGTAATGCGTTTTCATTGAAAATACTATACTGCCGTGGAGCGGCTGCGGCTGCGATACCGAGGTGCCGTGGCGGAAGCAATACCTCCCTTTCCTTTTCGGCGCGAAAAGGCTAAAATCAATAAGGATACCATTTATAGAAGCGGGGAGAACGACACCTGTCAGCCAGGATCCCCAACAAAAGGAGCGAAGACGGGTGCTGTATCGCCGCATGGCCAAACCTATATTTTTCAAAATGGACCCGGAGCGGGCGCATCATCTTGTCATTGACGGGATGCACAGTGCGGCCCGGCTGCCGGGCGGCGCGGCGGCGCTGAAAGCGATGTACGGCGTCACGGAGACGCCCGATCTGGCCGTCGACCTGTTCGGTCTGCATTTTCCCACGCCGGTTGGTCTTGCCGCCGGACTCGATAAGAACGCCCAGGCAGTGACCGGGTTTTCGTCGATCGGCTTCGGCTTTATGGAGGTGGGAACCGTCACGCCCAAAGGACAGCCCGGCAACGAACTGCCGCGCCTGTTCCGCCTGCCTTCCGATGAAGCCCTCATCAACCGGATGGGCTTTAACAATGAGGGGGCGGAAGCGATGGCGGTCCGCCTGCGGCGTCTGTCCAAGCGGCCGATACCAGTCGCCGTCAATATCGGACGGAACAAAATCACGCCAAACGAAGAGGCGCATGAGGACTACCGGCGCTGTATCCGCACGCTGTATCCGTACGCCGATTTTTTTGTGGTCAATATCAGCTCGCCGAATACGCCGGATCTGCGCAGCCTTCAGCACGGCAGCGGATTGGCTTTTCTGCTTGAGCAGGTGAAGGAAGAGATGGCTATGCAGGGGGCGGAGCGCGGCTCCAAATCTCTGCTGGTCAAAATCGCGCCGGACGTCAGCGAAGCGGAGCTCGAGGCGATGGTCGAAACGCTGGCTAACGCGGGCGTGGACGGCATCATTGCCACCAACACGACGGTGAGCCGGGACGGCCTGACCCACCGCAACGCAGGGGAGACCGGGGGTCTTAGCGGCAAGCCGCTCCGGGACCGTTCGACTGAAATTATCCGGCAGATTTACCGCCAGACCGGCGGGAAGCTGCCGATTATCGGCTCGGGCGGCATCTTCGACAGCCGGGACGCGTATGCCAAAATCCGGGCGGGCGCGAGTCTGGTTGAGATCTACACGGCGCTGATCTACGAAGGGCCCGAGGTGAACCGCAAGCTGCATGCGGGGCTGCGGCGTCTCCTCAAGGCGGACGGATTCCGCCACATTTCCGAAGCGGTGGGAGCGGATCACCGGAGGTAGAAGCGCGCATAGGAACAGGAGGACGAAGCGTATGGACGGCAGAGACTGGGCGACATTTTTGCTGCCTTATGAACAGACGGTTGAGGAGCTGAAAGTGAAATTCAAGACGATGCGTTCCGAGCTGAAGAAGCGGGAAGAATATACGCCGATTGAATTTGTCACCGGCCGGGTCAAACGCCTGTCAAGCATTCTCGAAAAAGCAAAACGGCTTAACGTGCCGATGGATAAACTGGAGCAGGGCATCGAGGATATTGCGGGGCTGCGCATCATGTGCCAGTTCGTGGAGGATATCCGCCGGGTGGCCGAGTATATCCGGGCGCGTAAGGACTTGAAGGTGCTTTACGAGAAGGATTACATCACCAATTACAAAGAGAGCGGCTACCGCAGCTTTCATATGATCATTGAATATCCCGTACAGACGGCGCTGGGTCAAAAAATCGTACTCGCTGAAATCCAGATCCGCACGCTGGCGATGAATTTCTGGGCGACGATCGAGCATTCGCTGAACTACAAATACCGGGAGAGCCTGCCTGATGAAATCCGGCTGCGGCTGAAGACGGCCGCCGAGGCCGCTTCGATTCTGGACAGCGAGATGTCGAGCATCCGGGAAGAGATTCTCGAAGCCCAGAAGAAGTTTGAGGAAGAATCGAATACAACCACGCAGGTGCTGAATGCGATCCATCAGCTGTATTTTTACCATCTGGTTAATGAAGCGATCGACTGCCAGGCGAAGTTCAACGAGATCTGGCAGTCGCAGGATCAGGAAGCGATGAAGGCGCTGCTGCAGTCGGTCCGGGGAATGCTATCCAAGGCGAAAAAGGATTTTTTATCGGATGGCCTATGAACCGCTGTATGTCGCATACCTGATTTACTTCAACCGGGATCGCGATTATTTCGAGTGTCATGAAGTGCTGGAAGAGCTGTGGCTGGAACAAGACCGCGATCCGCTGTACAAAGCGCTGCTCCAGGCGGCTGTCGGTCTGTATCATTTCCGCAACGGCAACATCCGGGGCGCTGCCATCATGCTTGGCGGCTCGGGCGAACGTCTGGCCGCTTATCCGCCGGGAACGTTGGGAATCCGAATTGACAAACTTGCGGCGGAGTGCACGAATTATGCCCGCCGGCTGCAGCGGTACGAAACAGAGCCGTTTGCGTACGAAGATTTGACGATTGAAATCATGGATCCGGAGCTGGCTGCCGAAGTCCGGCGGACCGCCCCGGGCCTTGCGCCCAATATTCCGCAGCGCCGGGGACCGCAGAGACCGGACAAAGCAAAGGCAAAGCGGACATAATTTTTAATGAGAGGGGAACCCGGTAACTGGGCTCCCTTTTCGTCTAACTATGCATTCATCAGGAGGAACTCAAGATGGCCGTACAACTGCCCGGTCCGTTCGCTGTGCGGATGGAGGCGCTGCTGGGCGAGGAATATCAGCAGTTTATCAAGACTTATGAAGCGGAGCCCGCCGGAGGCATCCGGGTGAATACGCTGAAGCTGACGGTGGACGAGTGGCTGGAGCGTTCCCCGTTTGAGCTGGCGCCGGTCCCGTGGTGCCCGTCGGGATTTTATACGGTGCCCGGTGCCCGGCCTGGCAAACATCCTTATTATCATGCGGGGCTGTATTATATTCAGGAGCCGAGCGCCATGGCGCCAGGCGAGCTGCTGGGCGCGGTTCCCGGCGACCGGGTGCTGGATTTGTGCGCCGCTCCGGGCGGCAAGTCGACGCAGATCGCAGCGAAGCTGCAGGGGCAGGGCCTGCTGGTCTCCAACGACCTGCATCCGGACCGGACCAAGGCGCTGGCCAAAAATCTGGAGCTGTACGGCGTGCGGAACGCCGTGGTGCTGAACGAGACGCCGGAGCGGATCTCCTCGGCGTTTCCCGGTTTTTTCGACCGGGTGCTGGTGGACGCGCCCTGCTCGGGCGAAGGCATGTTCCGCAAAGACGAAGACATGTACCGGCAGTGGGATGAAGGGACGCCGGTCAAATACGCGGACATGCAGCGGGAGATTTTGCGCAGTGCGGCAAAGGCGCTGGCTCCCGGGGGCACGCTGGTGTACTCCACCTGCACCTTTGCGCCAGAGGAAAATGAGGGCATGATCCTGGCGTTTTTGCGGGAGCATCCCGAGTTTGAAGTGCAGCCTGTGCCGGAGGGAGCAAGTTATGGCCCCGGGTTGACTGACTGGCCGGGACGCGAGCCGGGGACATCCGCCGGATCGGCCGACGAAACCGCGGCGGATGAGGCGAGACGCGAGTCGCTGCGGGGAACGGCGCGGCTGTGGCCGCATAAGGTGAAGGGCGAAGGGCACTTCGTCGCCGTGCTGCGACACATAGGCGAAGGCGGTGACCGCAGGCTTCAGGAAGGCAGCGAGCGTGTGCCTCAGGAAAGCGTAGACCCGGCGCCCGCGAAGGGCGGCGGCCAGGCGCTTCATTCCGGACCGGACCCGCACAGCGGAGCGGGCCGCCGCGGCGAAGCGAACCGGCTTCGCGGCGAGGACCGGCTGCGCGGTGTGAAGGACGGCGGAGGCTCCAGACCCGGAGCTGGCGGCCGTCCGTCGCCGGCCAAGGGCAAAACCGCAAGCGGAAGGTCCGGGCAGGGCGGCAGAGACCGGGCCCCCGCCGGGGCAGGCGGGCGGAAAACGGCCGGACGGGCGGAGCAGGAACCGTACGAAGCATTTTTAAGCTTCGCCGGAGAACAGCTTACCCGGATTCCGGAAGGATATCCTGTGCGCTTTGGAGACCATCTGTATTTGTCGCCGCTGCCGGCCGAAGCGCTGAACGGGCTGAAGACGGTCCGGCCCGGCTGGTACATGGGACAAGTGAAAAACAGCCGTTTCATTCCGGGACACCCGCTGGCTGCCGCGCTCAACGCCAGTGAAAGCGTAAGGATGCTGGATCTTGCTGCGGACGGCGGCGAAGCGGTACGTTATTTGAAAGGTGAGACACTGGAGGTTCCGGCCGGCCGGCTGGTGCTGAAGCAGGATGCGTCTCCCAAGGGTTATGTGCTGATTTGTATTGACGGATATGCCGCAGGCTGGGGGAAATGGCAGGACGGCCTGCTGAAAAACGAATATCCTGCAGGCTGGAGGTGGACATAAAACATGGCCAAAACCAAAGAAGGCGGACGCGGCACGCAGCGGCTGGACAAAATTTTGGCGGCATCGGGCGCAGGCTCGCGCAGCGACATCCGCAAGCTGGCGAAGCAGGGCGGCATCACCGTTAACGGACAGGTCGTCAAAGACAGCGGGGCGCATGTCAATCCCGAAACGGATGTAATTGTTGCCGCGGGCGTGCGGATCAACTACCGGGAGCATATCTACCTGATGATGAACAAGCCGGCGGGGGTGCTGTCCGCTACCGAAGACCGGTATGGGCAGACTGTGATTGATTTGCTGGAGCCGGACTATGCCCGGTTCGAGCCTTTCCCTGTCGGAAGACTTGATAAGGATACGGTTGGACTGCTGCTGCTGACCAATGACGGTAAGCTGGCGCATGATCTATTGTCGCCCCGCAAGCATGTGCCCAAAGTGTACGAAGCCGAGGTGGAGGGGGATGTCGGACCTGACGATGTCAAGGCGTTTGCGGCGGGTGTGGAGCTGGATGACGGTTATGTGACGCTGCCGGCGCAGCTGCGGATTTTAAACCGGGACCGGGGACGGACCGTGAAATCCCTAATTTCACTGACGATCACGGAAGGGAAGTTTCATCAGGTCAAACGCATGTTCCAGGCGGTCGGCAAAAAGGTCCTCTTTTTAAAGCGGGTGGAAATGGGGCCGCTGCAATTGGACGAATCGCTTGCACCTGGCGCCTGCCGGGAGCTGACGGAGCAGGAGCTGGCGCAGCTGCGGAGGGAAGAGGCTTAAGAGAGACAAAGAGACATAAGAGACAGAGAGTGACGGAAAGGAAGAGTGGAGAATGAGATTCAAACTGATCGCGCTGGATGTGGACGGGACCCTGCTGAACGATGATCATCAGCTCAGCCGTGAAAATATGGAAGCCATCCGGGAGGTTACAAAGGCCGGGGGGCAAATTGTACTCTGCACCGGGCGGAGCCCGCAAAATTCCATTCCTTTTATGGAGGAAATGGGATTAACCGGGTATGTTCTTGCCCATAACGGAGCGGCTACCGTACGTGTGGAGGACCGCAAGGTACTGCATCAATTTGATCTGGATCCCCGCGGACTGGACCCTTACATGAGCTACTGCCGGGAACACGGCATTCACTTCGATATCAATACCGCGTTTGGGATGTTTGTGGACAATGTAGAAAATTTGACGGAAGAAGCCAAACAGATGTACAACCATTTCCGGATCATTCCCGCGGCGCTGCCAGCCTGGGAGGAATTTGCCGAGCCGGTGGTCAAGCTGACCGCATTCGGAACTGCCGAGGCGCTAAATGAGGCGGAACGTGAGTGGAGAACGTGGATTCCGGCGTATAATATCGTGCGCAGCGGGGAATTTTTTGTGGACTTTATGCACACCGATGCATCGAAAGGGAATGCGCTTAAGCATTTGGCTGAACAGCTTGGGGTTGCCCGGGAAGAAGTGCTGGCGGCCGGCAACTACTATAACGATATTTCAATGCTGACGTATGCGGGTTTGGGTGTCGCGATGGATAACTCTCCGCTGGAGGTGAAGGCGGCGGCTGACGCGGTGACGGTGACGAACAACGAGCATGGCGTTGCCAAGACGCTGCGGGAGTATTGTCTCTCTTGATGATCTCCTGACGAGGTTATAGGACGGTTACATTAATCCAAGGTAATGAATATGACAAAAAAAAGAGCGGCTCCCGGTCTGTGGATCGGGGCCGCTTCTGTGCGTTTATGGGCGTTTTGCAAATCCGCATCGTTGCAGGTGCGCGGAATGGATATCTGGATGAAACTCTGAAATGAAGGCCGCTCCCGCCCGTTCATCAGCCCGGGGCTGTGGCGGGAGGATTCGCTTGTTTGCAGCCGCAGCCGCGGCCGTTCAAGCAGGCCCGTGCCTTAGACGAACAGGGATCTGGAGATGATAACGAGCAGAATAAACAATACGAGAATTGCGCCTGTAGACGTGAATCCGTAGCCGTAACCGCCTGCAGCTGTACCCATAAGTAAAATCCTCCTTTGTGTGTTTCACCCGGCTGCCCTGGGAAGCGGGCGCCCTTGGGATAGTCACATCTTATTCGGAAAATCGGGTGCTGGTTGGTCCATCCGCCTATCCGCCCGAGATTTGGGCGAGTGTTACGGAAGGCGCAGGCCTTTCGGATAGTGGTTTTTCAGCCAGCCTCCGCTGGCTTTACCCCAACCGAGCGGCAGGCCGTCCACGGTAACGAGCGTCCAGCCGCGTAAAGAAGAAGGGCATTCAAGCGCCTCCCCCCGCAGCCATGCCGGCACACGGGTATCCTCCGCCTGCAGTTCGAATACCCGGGCCGCCTGGTCCGGCTTCAGCGCCATTGCCAGCGCATGCGCCGGCTCCAGCCGGTTTTTTTTGATATGGGCGACTTGAAGTCCTGCCCGTAAAACTCGTAGTCCGTCAAGGATTTGAGCCGGGAACGAACGTTCAAAAGCTGGCGGCAGCAGATACAGCGAATCGCCAAAAAGAACCGGCCGGCCTTCAGGGGAGTAACCCGGCAGCTCGGCTGCCGCCCAGTCGCTGAACTCCCGGAAAGCGGCTTCGGCTGGTGCGTCGCCGCGCCGCCCGCTTTTTCCGCCTTTGGCCGGAGGTTTGCTCTTCGAGATGCGCTCCGTTAGGGCGTCAGCATCCTCTGCTTTGCGCAGCAAAGCGACAAAATGGCCTTCGCCCCGCTCCTTATGCGGCCAAAGCCGCTTGATCGTTACCAGTTCCAGATCGGCGTAACGCTCCAGAAGCCTGCCGATCAGTTCTTCGTTTTCCTGCATGTTAAAGGTACAGGTAGAATAGGTCAGCCGTCCGCCGGGCTTCAGCATCGTGTAGGCGTCCTGAACAATATCCCACTGGCGGGCGGCGCACAGGTCAACCAGCTCAGGCGTCCAGTCCTCAGGCGCCTGCGGGTCCTTCCGGAACATGCCTTCGCCGGAGCAGGGAGCGTCAAGCATGATGCCGTCGAATGCCTGCGGAAACCGCGCGGCCAGGCCGTCCGGCGCCGAACTTGTGACCAGCGCGTTGGCAATTCCCGTCCGTTCCACATTTTCGGCTAAAATTTTGGCGCGCTCCGGATGGATTTCGTTTGAAACCAATAAACCTTGCCCCTGCATCCGGCCTGCGATATGAGTGGTTTTGCCTCCCGGCGCGGCGGCGAGATCAAGCAAAATTTCTCCCGGAAGGGGCTGGAGCAGCTCAGCCGCGGACATCGCGGAAGGCTCCTGAATATAATATAGTCCCGCGGTATGGTACGGATGCCGTCCCGGGCGGACGGGCTCCTCGTAGTATCGGCCATCAGGGCACCAAGGGACCAGGGTCAACCCGAAATGCTGTTCCGAACGCTCAGCGGCCCTGCGCCCCTCCTCCGTCACGGTCTTCAGCGGATTAAAGCGCAGCCCTTGGGTTCGCGGCTGCGAGAAAGCGGAGAGAAAAGCTTCCGTTTCACCGCCCAGAATTTCGCTTACCGACCGGACGAAAGGGGCCGGAAGCCGGGATAACGTCATACTGCATTGCTCCTTTATCTGTTTCTTGTGAGAGAAAGTGTACCATAAATGTTGGGCTGGAATACAGACTTGTGTAACGGTTTCGCTTTACGGAAACGAATGTTCTAGGCTATCATAATTGAAGCGATAGTCGATTCAGGCCTCAATGTAAAGGGGATGTAACCCAATGAACTTGCTGCAAGCGCTCTTCTTTCCGCCGGAACAGCCCGGCGGTGTCTCATCTATGATTCCCTATCTGCAGGACCGTTTCCGCTCGAGCCGCTGGGAGATGGAGCTGTTTTGGCTGCCGAAGCGGATCCGAAACAAAGGACGGGAAGATGTTGTGTTTGAAACGTTTGACTGGACGGTATACGGGGACAGCCCGGTCGTACAGAAATATATTCAGACCTACCGGGATTATTTGTGGTGGACGAAGCTGCGGCTGTCGAAAAAATATGATGTGATCCATGCCCATCACCCGATTGCCGGACTTGCGATGAAACAGGTGTACCCGGATACGCCGCTGATTCAGACGGTTCACTCCAGCTATGAACGGGAGCTGATTTTGAACGGGGCAATCAGGGAGGAGGGTCCTGAACATCAATTTCTTGTCCGGGTGTACAGGGAGCTGGAGCATCAAGCAGACCGGCTGATGACGGTTTCGCACGCGTTTGCCGATTATTTGTCCAGCTATACGGAGCGTCCCGAGCGGATTGAAATTATCCCTAACGGCTTCGACGAGAAGCGCTTTAAGCCTGTGCCGCACGACAATGATGTTCCACAGCTCGTAACGGTCTGCCGTCTCGTACCCGCCAAAGGGCTGGATGTCCTGCTTCAGGCGTGCGGCGAGCTGAAGCACAGAGGGCTGGATTATGTGCTCCACATTATCGGCGACGGCCCGTCCCGAACGGAGCTGGAGCATTTGGCCCAGTCGCTGGGAATTTATAATGAGACGATTTTTTACGGCTATACGCTGCATCCCGAGGAATTTATGCCGTTTTTTGATATCTTTGTCCTGCCATCCCGGGCGGAGGCGTTTGGTTCGGTATTTGCGGAAGCGGCGCTCAGCTGTCTCGCGCTGGTGGGCACCCGTGTCGGCGGCATTCCCGAACAGATTGAGGACGGGGTAAATGGGCTCCTGGTAGAGCCGGAAGATGTAACCGCGCTTGCCGATGCGCTGGAGAAGGTTATCACCGACCCGGCTTACCGCTACGAGCTGTCGCGCTCCGCCTGGGATAAAGCGAAACGCGAGTACTCGCTGACCCGGGTGGCCAATGAACTCAAACGCACCTATCTGCGGCATGCGCAGGAGAGCTTTAAGGAGGGTTAGGCGGGGGAGGGGCCTACGAGCCTAGAAAGCCTAAATGCCTAAGAAGCCTAGAAGCCAAAAAGCTTAAAGAAACCTAAAAACCGGGTTGGCAAGGGAGTCCCTTTGTCCGCCCGGTTTTCGTTTTTTTTCACACAGAAAAGGGTTTTTATTTCACAAGAAACACCCAAAAGAGGGCAATCTCTTATTCCTGCCAACCCCAGCTAACCCTCACGCCGCTTCAGTGGTTCTGCAGCACTTTTGACCTGGGGAATTTCGGCTATATACAGGGTGGACGGAGGTTTGACCTCAGGCCTCGCCTGAACAGCTGCACTGATGCCGGCTGTAGCAGGGGGAGATTCAGCCTCCTTTTTCCCGCCTCCCGGCGGAGACACTTTACCGCCGCTTGAAGGCGGGACAGGGCCGGACAACAGCAGCTTAAAGGCCCACACAAGCGCAAGCGCACCGAAAATCGGATACAAAAAAGCCAACAGCGAACTAAAACCGAACTGGCTAAAAAAATAACAGACCGCCATTACACCCGGAATAATCCATCCGGGGGGAACCGACAGCCGCTGCCGCAGCTGGGCCGTCACTCCATAAATATCGGCAACGAAGGTGCTGAAGATTTCCAGAAAAATAAGCAGCAGATAGATGCCTTGTACACCTTGTCCAAGCCGGAAGGCGATGCTTGCCATCGGGATTTCGTATTGGGTGATGCCCGGCATGTGCGCACTCATGGCAAAATGCGCTGCAAAGAGCATCAAACCGATGCCTACTCCTCCCAGGATGCCGCCGAGCTTCAGGTGCCGTTCCTGATCCGTATGTTTGGCGAGCGGTACGAGAACCGCCTGAGCCATTCCCAGATTAAAGGCCGTGTATAAGAGCGGCGAGAGCCAAGCGCGCACAGGACTCATCTCCGTATCCAGGTCGAGAAACCGGCCGGCCCCCGGCATGTCGAACGTGTTAACCACAATCAGCAGCGACAATGTGAGCATCAGTGGTACCACAATGGAATTCATCTGCAGGATTCCCGATATGCCCCGCTTCAGCAGAATGTACGAACCCACAAGTGTAATCACGAGCCCGGTCTGAAAATGAAGTCCCAGATGCTCTTCGAAGATCGCTCCCGCTCCGGCAAGCATAATGCTGTTCACTCCGATCAGAATGACGAGCGTAAACAGGCTGATGATGCTTCCGGTTTTTGGACCAAACAGGTAACGGTTCAGGTCTTCATAGGAATCGGCCTGGATCGCGCGCGCCAGCACCAGCATTTTGGTCCCAAGCCAGATGAACAGGGCGGTCGCCAGCATAATGGTAAACACAGCCCAATGGCCGTATCGGGTGAAGAACTGAAGGATCTCCTGCCCGGTGGCGAAGCCGGCCCCAACGATAGTTCCGATATACGTAAAAGCGATTTGCAGTGTTCGGATGATTGCTTTCACGGTCTGCCTCCCTCTGATTCCCTCCATGACGCTTTAGCGGATGTTCTTGTGCTGTCCGCTTAGTACAGGTTATGATGAGGAACAGTAGGACATGACTTTCCGCAGCGGGACACGCGTGATGAAACACGCATCCGGCGGAAAGAAACGTTGGAATATTATTGGCCGGGAGGTTCTTGTTCATGGAATTGTTGAAACAGCGGATTATGCAGGAGGCGGTTGTCGTATCGGATCAGGTGTTGAAGCTGGACGCGCTTCTGAATCACCAGGTGGATCCGGAGCTGACTATGGAGATGGGACGTGAATTTGCCGCACGGTTTGAAGCGGCCGGCGTAACCCGGATCGTAACTGTTGAATCTTCGGGAATCCCCGTTGCATTTGCCACCGCGCTGGTCATGAATGTGCCGCTGGTCTTCGCCCGCCGCAAAAAAACGCTGCTGGCCGACCCGGATGCGCTGTGCGAACGGGTGCCTTCGTTTACCAAAGGGATTGTTACGGACATTATGCTGTCCAGACAATTCATTGGTCCGGAGGATAAGGTTTTGTTTATCGACGATATCATCGCCAATGGCGATGCTGCCCGGGGTCTGATCAAGATCATCGAGCGTTCCGGTGCGGAGTTGGCGGGTCTTGGCGTAGTGGTGGAGAAGAGCTTCCAGGCCGGCGCCAGAACAATCCGGGAGCAGGGAATCCGGCTGGAATCTCTAGTGCGGATCTTGTCGCTGGCAGATGGACAAATCGTATTCGACGAATAAGGGGGTTGTGAATCCGAAAACAACCGCCCAATTTCGAACATTGGCTTTCCTCCCTATAGATTTTCAATTATAATAAAAAATAGACAGAGGAGAGGAGGCGTCACAATGGGGAAAGAACCGGTGACCGAACAATTTCTTTTAGATAAGCTGGCCGAGGCTAAGGATCATTTCGAACGGGCGCTGGATTGTAAGCATACCGAATTTGACGATCTGTATCCCTATATGATAGAACATCCTCAGTTTTTTTGGTACAAACGCTACGTAGCCTGGTCGGAACTGCTGACGATCGCCGGCTTGTGCGAAGAACTGTCCTACTCCTGGAGAGAGACGTTCACTGCGAAGCAAGTGGAGTATCTGGAACAACGGGTGATGTCCGCCAAAGTGCTCGATTTCTGGTTCGAGAAGAACGACAGCATCGAACACGCACAGCGCTAATATAGTGAGCCGCATTTATTTTTCTTAATGATGAAGACCCGAATGACCATTCATTGGGGTCTTTCTTTATGAGCAGAATCCGAAGAAAAAGGGGGAGTATCATGATTAGCGACGAATTGTTGAACGCTTACCGGTTATCGGGGGAGAAGGTCCGGGTAATCCGCGACGGGCTGGCCAGTAATGATGTGGTGGGGATTGTACTTGCCTGGGACGAGCAGCAGGTCATGATCCGCCGGCCCAACCGGAGAGTGGTGAAGCTGGACCGCAGCTACCGGATCCAGCCATTCAGCGAGCCCAGACCGGACATGCTGTCCGAAGCGGATATATGAGGGAGTAAGCACATAAAGGTGAACGCTTGAAAAACCTCCTGCGCTGCTCAGCCAGGTAGATACCGTAAGGCAGGCTGCTCGGGGAGCGATAACGGGATAGACGACAGGCGGATCGTCCATAGGTGGAGAGGGATAGTGGAACGAAGCCATCGACCGTCTGGAGGATGAATAAAACATGAAACAACAAGAGGGTGACAAGCGCAAGCGCTTATCACCCTCTTGTTGTAACGGCGGCGGAACGAACTGCCCCATAATTGGTTTATACCGGCACAGCGGCCAAAGTCTTCAGCTCTTCTTCGCGGCTGCTGATCGAGAACTCATTAGCCAGACCCAGATAGGCGCGCATGCGCACCATCATCTCCCGCCGGAAGCTTGGCCATTGAATCTTCAGATCGCCGGTAATTCCCCGGCATACATACGAAGCTTCTACACCCCGCTGGTCCTGGCGCACGCTGCTAATCTTCAGCTTGTGGCGGTCCAATTCGCGGGAAACCTCTTGCAGCATAAGCGAAGTCTTCTTGGCTCCGTTGCCCACCAGCTCCATGTACAGCTGAGGGGTCTTAAACAGACCGCTCTTGCCGATCACCCGGCAGTCGCGTTCGAACACTTTATGAATAAACGTCAGTAACAGGTAACTTCGGATAAGGGACAGTTCTTCCTGGGTAACTTCAACGGCAGTTGCCATAAGAATCACCTCAAATCTTAGGATGCGAACCTTTGTTCTTATTATAATCCGAACACCCATTAATTGCAACATTTATGCCAATTTTTGTGCAGCAGCACTGTTGGTGAAAAACTATTGACTGTGATTATTGTTCATGATATGATCTATCTTGTGACTGCGGAACGCAGATATCACTTTCAAATATGCGGTCGTGGCGGAATTGGCAGACGCGCACGGTTCAGGTCCGTGTGGGCTAACCCCCCGTGGAGGTTCGAGTCCTCTCGACCGCATTAGCCTAACAATGACAAGCTCTTGATTTTCCTTCGAGGAAATTCAGGGGTTTTTTGCATATAAGGAACTTTCAAGGTTTTGCACAAGTGAAATCAAGTAGTGCGATCTTCATTATTCTATAATGACTATAGAATGGTTGGGACGAGGTGAACCGACGAATGTACGAGTGGTATAAGCAAATCCAAGTAATCGTTGATGAAATTGACAAGTGTATTAAGCACCGTAATGGTGAAGCCGTAACGCTGAGGTTTCTTTCTCGTAAGTTGGGTTATTCCGAATTTCATATGACGAGAAAATTTAAGGAAATATCGGGTATGTTATTAAGGGATTATCTACGGCACAGGAAATTAGCGTTCGCACTAAAGGAGGTTCGAGATAGTGAAAAAAGTATTTTGGAAATTGCAATTGATTATGGTTTTTCATCAAATGAAGCTTTCACCAGAGCTTTCAAAGGAGCCTACGGTGTAACTCCAAGCAACTACCGAAAAAAGCCTAAACCAGTCGTTCTTCGTACAAAAATAAACCCTTTTGACCGTTACTTTTTTGGATTGGGGGAGATTGGTATGACGAAATCTAGTGATGATGTTAGAATTTATTATGTAACCATTCCTGCACACAAATTTTTGCACATAAAGAACTATGAGAGTAATGGCTATTGGGATTTTTGGCAAAAGCAAAGTCTTATTCCGGGTCAGGACTGCGAAACAATTTGCGGCTTACTCGATAGTATCAAAGGTAAACTAGATGATGGTGGAGGGAGCGAATCTAACGGTGGTAGCGGTCAGATTATGGCGTACATTAACGATCCGGACGGAAGAATCTGCGACTGGGGGTTTCCACGTACAGAATGTTACGGTGTACGGCTGCCATTTGATTATAAAGATGAAGCACCCTCGCCAATGCTCATGATTGATGTTCCCGAAGCCGAATATATAGTTTTTGAACACGGGCCATTTGATTATGAGCAGGAAAATCGTAGTGTGGAGGAAAAGATTGAAAAAGTCATGGCAACTTTTGATTTTGCCTGTACTGGTTACTGCTTTGATACTTCCCCTGGTAGAATCATCTACTTTTATTTTTATCCGGAACAGTTTTTTAAATATATCAGACCAGTAAGAAAGTCATAATCAATAAACAGCACCTGGCCAATACGACAGGTGCTTTACTACATTGGATAACATTCCGAGGCTTTCACAGTAAAATTTTAGGATTTCCTGTCTTGATCAAGATGGCTCCAAGCCATGTTCTTAATGCGTTCTTCTCCGTGTGAAAAGCCAGCAGCCGGCCGAAAAAACGCAATAAAGGGCAAGGTTAAATCCGATACCCGCCAGCAGGGAGCGATTGAATAAAAGGGCTTGGAAAAAGGAAACCACGTGTACTCGAAGGGAAGGAATTGCTGTTCCGACCGGAATTGCCGCGATGAGCAGTGCCGACAGAAGCCAGCCAACAGGGTGATAGTAGCCGGAGAACAGCATGCTTAGAAGGGCCATCACCATTAAGTAAAAGGCAGTCTGGTAAAGAAATGAACCAGCCAAGCCAAAGTCATCCCAATGAAAAGCCTGAATAAGGCCAACGGCATTCTCATGATTCCGGAACACATGGACTTCGAGCATAAACCATACGGAATTGCACAAAGCAATGGCTGCTGCCCAAACGGTAAATACAAATTGCAGGCCCTTAAAGTATTGTGCTCGGCTTGCACCTAAGTTAACGATGCGTTTGTAATAATTAAGCGGGAGCAAGCTGGCGAAAAAAAGCAAGATCAGCAGTAACATGTTGGTTTCCGATAGGCGGCTAAGTCCATAGGTGTCCGTACTGATACTGACAATGATCTCCGCCGTTCTCCCAAGCAGGATCACCATAATTACGAACCAGATGTAAAACCTCATCTGTAAATAAGTCGCCTTTAAATGAACGGACATTGAACCCAATTCAGGGACCCCCTTCGATCAAATACGAAAAAAACTTTTGCAGCGATAGATGTTCAATCGAAATATCCAGCTCACGCGCCCGCTGCCGATCCCCCTCATCCAATGTTTCGTAAATAGCGGCAAGTGTGCCCCGGCCATATAATTCCGTATGTAGTACCCGCTTTCCGGCTGTAAACGAAGCTACTGCCTCCGAATTTCCCCGGAGCTGATGAGCAGCCGTCTGTATTCGCTCTATCTCATCATGAAGCAGGGAAGACCCTCCGTCGATGATATAGACTTGTTCTGCGACCGGAACGATTTCGTCAATTAAATGCGTAGACAATAAAATGGTGCGGGGATGGCTGGCGTAATCCTCCAGCAGCATCTTGTAAAACCGCTCCCGCATCAAGACATCAAGTCCCAGCACCGGCTCGTCGTATACCGTCAGCGCAGCCCGGCTGGCTAGACCGATGATATTTCCTACGATCGTTTCTGCACCTCTAGAAAGCTGCCTGATTTTTTTGCGGGGGTCAAGCTGGAAGGTTTCAAGCAGCTCGTGAGCGAACGCCCAGTTCCAATTGGGATGAAAACCGGCGGCAAACTGCAATACTTCGATAACGCGCCTTCCGCCAAAATGTTTGAACTTCTCGCGGACGTAACAGAAATCCTTAGGCAGTTCTCCTTTTCGCAGTTTTCCTCCGTTTACCTCGACTGTTCCGCCGTCCGCTAAGATACCGCCCGCCACGATGTCAAGCAGCGTCGTTTTGCCGGCGCCGTTTCGTCCGAGCAAGCCGCAAATCACGTTTTCCTCCAGCTGCAGATTCAGACCGCGCAAGGCGTGGACCCGGCCGTATTTTTTATCCAAATTCTCGCAAGACAATGCGATCCCCACCTGCTATTCCTCCTTTCTCAACTGTTTGATCATGCTGATGATCTCTTCGGTTGACAGCCCAAGCTTGTCGGCTTCATCCACCAAATGAGACAACAGCTCTTTGGAGAAACGTTCTCTTCGTTTCCACTGAATTTTCTCCTTTGCGTCTGTGGAGACAAACATGCCAAGCCCTCTTTTTTTGTACAGGATACCTTCATTTACGAGCAGGCCGATCCCCTTGACTACGGTTGCCGGGTTGATCTGAAACAGCTGAGAGAACTGGGCAACGGAAAGAACCTGCTCATCCACACGGAAAGTGCCGTTTAGAATATCATCCTCAATAATGTGGGCGACCTGTTGAAAAATCGGTTGCTTATCGTCGAAAGTAACGCTCATTAGTTCTCCATTCATCATATTGGTATGTTACTCATCTAACATACCATAATTCATGCACAAATCCTTGTCAACATTTGAGGATGGGCTCCGGGACAAAGGTCAATGAGTTTATACAAGAACATAAAATCGTTTGTTGACAATAATTAAATCGGGTATTACAGTATGCTACATGAGTAACACACTAACATTCCGGGAATAAGCTGCTTGGCATGATAGAGAAAGCACAGTTTCAGAACTCGGGACCAAAGGAGAGGAAAGAAGTGAATCCATTAATTGAATTCAAAAATGTAACGAAGGAATACAAAGTGGGGGAAGTGCAAATCAAAGCGCTGGATGGCGTTGACTTTTCCATATCAGAAGGGGAGTTTGTTGTTATTCTGGGCGCTAGCGGGGCGGGGAAAAGCACCATTCTGAATATTCTTGGGGGGATGGATACGGCTACTTCAGGGCAAGTGCTTGTTGGCGACCGGGAACTAACCAAATCAGGTGAAAAAAAACTAACGCAATATCGGGGGGAGAAGGTGGGGTTTGTATTTCAATTCTACAACCTGATCCCGAATCTAACCGCCCTGGAAAATGTTGAATTTGCCGCTGAAGTATGCAAAAACCATCTGGATGCTAAAGAAACCCTGCATCAAGTCGGATTAACGGACCGGATTCAAAATTTCCCTTCCCAGCTCTCCGGAGGCGAACAGCAAAGGGTGGCCATTGCTAGGGCCGTAGCTAAGAACCCAATGCTGCTGCTTTGTGACGAACCTACTGGAGCGTTGGATTATGTTACGGGCAAATCCGTGTTAAAGCTGCTTGAAGATTTGAACAAGCAGATGAAGAAATGTGTCGTTTTGGTCACGCATAACACAGCGATTGCTCCTATGGCTGATAAAATTATTAGGGTGAAAAGCGGGAAAATTGAAAGTATAACCATCAATAAACAAAAACAAAGTGTTGAAGGGATTGAGTGGTAAATATGAAGTTAGGGTTGAAATTACTTCGGGATATCAAACAGTCTGCCGGCCAATTTTTGTCCTTTGTGCTGGTGATTGCTGTTGGAGCCTTTTTCTATACGGGGCTGGTCACCTTGAGCGGTAATCTGAACGAATACAAGGATACTTATTATAAAAAGCATAATCTAAGCGACTTGAATGTGTATTACAGTCAAATTACCAAGCAGGAGGTGGAGAACTTACGCGGAGTGGACGGCATCAATAAGATGGAAGGGCGTTATACTTTTGATGCTGTGCAAACTTTTGAAGGGAACAAAGCTGCGTTAAAGATTCACTCGATTCCTGAAAATAATGAAATCAACACGCTTACTCTGATCGAGGGAAAACTCCCTTCCAGCAAAGGCCAAATTGTAGTAGATTCCCATTATGCCGCAGAACATCAATACCGCATTGGAGATGAACTGAATTTACGTGCAAACGATAAAGATCTGACCTTCACCCTTAGCGGCTTGGCCGAAAACGTGGAGTATGCGAAAAAAAATGAAGTACAGGATCATAAAGCTCACGGGATTGCTTACATTGGCGAAGAGAGCGTGCCAGAAGTTGCAGGCGGCTTGTTTTACAATGAGATTTTGGTTGATGCGGCAGACGGTTACGACATTAAACAAATAGGAGAATCCATCAGGGAGAACTCCAATCCACATACCTACCTGAACGAGATAAGTAAAGAACGGATGTTCAGTTATTCGCAATTGAATGCCACCATTCATAATAATAAGCTGATGAGCAAGGTTATTCCTTTGGTACTCTTTTTGATTGAGGCGATTATCCTGTTTCTTGCGATGTCTAGGATCATCGATTCGCAAAGGAACCAAATCGGTATCATGAAAGCTCTAGGGGTGGGTAATGGAAAAATTATGCTTCACTATATGGGTTATCCCGTGCTGGTCGGTATTGCAGGCACCCTTCTCGGTTATGTAATTGCCGCAGTTGTGTTTATCCCCATGATCGTGGAATCGAATGCAAGGTCTTATTCGCTGCCGGGTATCCAATTTCCGCTATCGTATGAATTGATATTTCCTCCTCTTCTTGCCTCCAGTGTTTTTGGAATATTATCCTGTTACTTCAGCGGCAGAAGCCTATTAAAAGAACGAGCAGCCCAGGCGATGCGCCCGAAACCGCCAAAAACGATGAAAAAAATCCTCCTGGAACGAAATCCGGGCCTATGGGGCCGTATTCCATACAGCTACAAGCTCATTTTGAGGAATATTTTCCTGAATAAACAAAAAGCTCTGGCAAGCTCGATCGGAGTCGTGGTGAGCACGGTTTTATTAATTACGGCGTTCAGCACACAGGCCTCTTTGCAAAAAGTAGCCGACCAAGTAGAACAGGTATACACCTATGATCTAAGAGCAGATTATAAAACGGGCACCCTTTTGAATACGGCTACTTTTCCCTCCGGTATACAAAACAGCTATTTTTTATCCAGCTATCCCGTCGAAATCATTAAAAACGATCAAGCCGAAAAGGCGTCTTTAGTGGTAACGGAAAAAGAAAACCGTCTTATTCATTTTTTTAACGAAAATGACAATCCAATTCAACTGGAGGAGAATGGCGTACTGGTGCCTAAATCTTACGCTGACAAATACCGGATTTCGGAAGGGGACCTCATTCAAATCAGGTTTGCGGCACCCGAGCTTAAGAACAAAACGGCAGCTATGAAGGTTGCAAAAATATCTTCCCAGTACACAAACCCGTCGTTTTATATCACTCCCGGTTATTTGGAGAGCTTTGGGCTGGATTACCGACCCACCTCGCTTTTAGTTAAAGCTAACGAGGCGGCAGATCTGGCAGGCATCCGCAATTTCTTTGAACAAGACCCCAATATAGATATCATTGCGGATAAAACGGACTTAAAGAAGACAGCCCAATATATTATGGAGCAAAACAGCTTTGTATTTATCATGTTTATCATTTGTGCCGTGGTCCTCTCTTTTGGGGCGATCTATACGATAACTTCCATCAACATCTACGAAAGAAGCCGGGAGCTTGCAACCCTTAAAGTATTGGGCTATCAAAAAAATAAAATAAACCGGCTGATTTTTGTTGAGACCATTGTTCTCACCACAGCAGCGGTCCTTGCTGCTTTACCGGTAAGCGGGTATGTATATAAGGTTGTTATAAAGGCATTATCCAGTACGCACCAGCAGATTCCCGATCAACAAAATATGGCCGTTATACTGCTGTCAATATGTCTTGCATTTCTCCTAACCATTCTGGCTAACCTGCTGCTGAAGAGAAAAGTAACGAAAATTAATATGATTGAAGCGTTAAAAAGCATAGAATAGATTTTTGATTTTACAAATTATTCTGTATCACGGAGAAGAGCAGCTAGTGAAGCATGGAACCCGATGCTCGGCGATGCACCGTGTCCACTTCAATGTCAAGGGCACGCCTGTGCTTGAAGTGGCAGGGGAGAGAGATGTCCACCCAGATTATGCCGATTGCTCCATGCAGGTGATGGTGCTTGCATAACCGGCTTAGCCCATGCTGACTTGTCGAAAAACCAGTTTTTGTTGGGCCAACAATCATCGTATATCACATATACCATTTCACTATGGGGCACACACCTGAACTGGATGATGCTGCGCGGACAACACTCGAACAAAGACTTGCGAACGGCGGCGGCCAAGGCAATTGTTCTACAAGCCGGTCTGGACCGTGTGTTCCCTGGAGGCTAGCTTGTCCCGGTAGGCGCGGGGAGAACTGCCGGTGAGCCGGCGGAACTGTCTGCAGAAATGCTCCACATTGGCATAACCGCAAAGCGCGGCAACCTCGGCGATTTTATGCGGGCCGAAGCTGAGCTTTTCCTTGGCCAGCCGGATTCGGCAGTGGATGACATCCTCCATGCAGGAAATGCCGAAGGTGGATTTATAGATCGTCTGCAGATAACCTGGACTGATATGCAAATATTCAGCCATTAGAGAAATAGTCCAGGGACGGGTGGGATTATTGTAGAGCAGCTTGCGCAATTCCAATAAATTATAATATTGGGGACTCAGTTTGTCTTGAGAAGCCTCGCACAGCTTGTTAAAGATAATTCTGAACAAGTAGTCGATGGAAAGCTCGCGGTAATCATTATTAAAGGTGTGCTCTGTGGCCAGTAATTGAAACAGCTGATGGCAGTAGCCGGGATCAGGCAATGAGAACGGGACACCAAGCGGCAGGGTAGTTTCTGTAATAAAGGGTTCGTCCGCATGGAAACGGACCCAGTCGTTAACGTATTTATTGGCGCAAGCGCGGTAATAGATCCTGTGTTTGGGCGGATAAAGGACAGCTGAATGGGCCGGAAACTCCTTCAGTTCCCCGTTCACTTCAAACAACGCCGCAGTTTGTGTGAGCAGCAGAAGCCAGGCATTCAAACCGTCAGGTATACTGTATACAAAGTCGTCCGGATGAGCGGCGTCATATTCGACATAGTATATCTTAGGCATTGCTTTCTCCTTTCAATCCTTTGGATATATCAATTAATATACAGGGAATTACAAACGAAAGGCTCGTACAGGCCGGGTTTATGACTTCCCTGCACAGTACGAGCAATTGTTTAAATTGCACTTATGCGGTTGAACCGCCGTATATCGAAGGTACATACGATGGTGTGAGGAGTCGGCTGCTCAGTTAATGAGCAGCCTCTATTCGATTTATCGTAAGTTAATTGCCGGCTATTGCATCAGCGCGCATTTTGACGATTTTCTCCGCTCTTTCCTTATCGACAGCAAGCACATCCTCCCAGCCGAGACCCGTCACATCCGTCTTCAGTTTATTCCACAGCTGGTCGAATTCTGCCTGATCCTTGGCAAAAATCATTTTCCAGGAGGTGCTCTTCACATAATCGGAAATCTGGCTGCGTTTATTCTTGATATCCGAAGAGTCCGATCCGAGACTGGTATTTATGTTCGGCACAATATCGATCATATTGTTTTTCTGATAATATTCTGTCGGCGTCGCTGCATTATAAGCCTTCTGCCATTCGGTAGTCAGAACCGTCTTGTTCGCCTCAATGGTTGAGCTCCAGTAGGTGCTGTTATAGAACTCATTCGTTTCCGGATCTTTGACAAAGTCACTCATAATCATTGTGTTGAGCTTGCTTTGTCCGTCCTGATATCCTCCGCCTCCGTATTCATCGGGAACCGGAGTGTTTTCCTGGAAAGCCGTTTGGCCAATTTCCGTCAGCTTAAACTTGCCGTCCGGCGTTTTTTCATAGTTAAAGCCTTCGAAGCCGTTCGTGTAGTAACGCAGACCTTCAGGGGAAGACAGCCAATCCATAAATTCGATGATTCTTTCCGGACTTTTGGCCTTAGAACCGACAGCAAATACTCTTCCGTTTCCAAAGTAGGCGTCACTGTTCTGGATAAGGTGAGTGTCCGCGATCGGAATAGCCACATTGCCGTCGCCTTGATTGCCTCTTTCTATGGTATTGTAGAAGCCTCTTTGCCAGGAGTACCACAGGAGGAGAACCTGTTTGTTGGTCAGCTTCTCGGCGACTTTGTTCCAGTCCTGAGACGGGGAGTCAGGGTCAACGAGGCCCATCTGGTTGGCGTCGAAATAGAACTGCAGAATCTTCTTGTACATACTGTTGTCGTCAACAAGCGGGACAATATCGCCTTTGGCATTCAACTGGATGGTGGAGGTTCCGTTAGGCTGCTCGTAACCGTACCAGTTGCTTAACCAGCGTACATTCTCCATGCTTCCGTTATCCCAATCCTTCCAAAGCGTAATTGGAACAATGGGTTTCCCGTCCGGTGTCTTGGGATATTTCTCCTGCATCTGCTTCAGGGCATTCATGAGATCAGTGAGGTTGTTCAGCTTGGGTGAGCCAATACCTTTGTAATAATCCCAAGGCATAATCGGACTGGAATAGGGCAGCTCCTCCGAGAAGGTGGTCGGGGAGGTGTCCGATACAAAGGTCGGCAGCGCATAAATTTTGCCCTCCGGATTAACGCTCTCGAAGGCGGCATTGAAAGGTTTGAAGTGATTGTCTACATATTTGGACAGATGCTCGGTATTCTTGAGCTTATCCGTCAGATCCATAATCATTCCCGCCGGAATCAGCTCTTCCAGCTGGCTGTTCTCAATAATGAGGAGGTCTCCCAAGTCTCCCGATGCCGATCTTGTTTTGTACAACTGATCGCCCGCAACCTGCGGGGATAGAATGTTAAGTGTGATGTTGAATTTGTCCTTGATCAGCTTGCCGTACCATCCGGTCTGCTCCCCCTGGTAATTGGACGCGTTGTTAAACACGGTAATCGTCAGGGGCTTGCTGTGATCGATTCCGGTGCCCGGACCGGATGACTCTGAGGTTTTGCCGGAATCGGACGGTCCTGCTGAGGTGCCTGCCGCATTGTTGGAGTTGCCGCTGCATCCGCTTAAAACCGTTGTTAAAAAAAGCATAGTCGTCCCGAGCCACATCGCCGTTTTGTTGGCCAGCTTACGGTTAGTAAACATGGACAGCCCCCCGAAAGATTATTTTATTTAAAATCATACACATCAGCCTTTGACTGCACCGATGATAATCCCTTTGACAAAAAATCTTTGGAATATCGGATAAACCAGCAAAATAGGTGCCACAACAATGATGGTAACGGTCATACGGATAGAGGTTGAGGTCTGCTTGGTGGCCAGACTAGCCATAGCGGTTGATCCGGCATTTTGCAGATTGACCATAGTCGACAAGGAGCTGGCTTGATTGATGTAGTTATACAGAATAAACTGCAGGCTGTACAATTTGCTGTCCGTAACCAACAGCAATGTATCCTGAAAGGAATTCCACTGGTTCACTGCCGAGAATATGGCGACGGTCGCCAGGATCGGTTTACTGATCGGCAGAATAATTCTGTAAAAAATCGTGATGATCCCCGCTCCATCAATGCTGGCTGCCTGCTGCAGTTCCTTCGGTGTGGATTCCACGAATGTTTTGACAAGAATGATGAAGAAGGGAGCTACAATGGACGGCAGAATGTAAGCCAGAAAATTGTCGGTCAGGTGCAGGGATCTCATCGTCAAATACCACGGGATAATACCGGCATTAAAAAACATTGTGATGATGGTGAAGCGGTACCAGAATGTTCTCCCCCACATGTCCTTCTGGGCAAACATGAATCCTAGAAAGGCGGATGCCCCGACAGTTAAAAAAGTGCCGATCACCGTTCTTCCCAAAGAAATGACAAAGGCGTTCCATAGTCCCGGGATTTTGAATACGTCAATGTAGTTCTGGAAATGGAGACCCCTGGGATAGAATACAATTTCACCTTTGGCACTGAGATCATTAGCGCTTATGGTGTTGATAATGATAGAGTAGAAGGGATAGACACATACAAATGCAAAGAGAGAAAACAGGAAGTAAATCGTTACCGAAATCAGCTTGTCGGTTGCACTGACCTGCATTTTGGTTTTTGCGGAGACAAGGACAGTTGCGGCATTCGGCTCCAGGCCGGTTCGGTTGTTACTCATACGATGCCCTCACCTCTTAACAATTTGGACAGCCCGTTGACCGAGAAAAGAAGCACGACGCTAATCAGGCTCTTCAGCATGCTGATCGCGACGGAAACGGAATAGCTGCCGCCCCCCATGGCCAGGTTGTAGACATATAAATCCAATACCTGTATGGTGTCTTTGTTAAAAGCGTTCTGGAAAACAAAATATTGCTCCAGGCCATTATTCAGGAAGCTGGCGATTTGCAGCATCAGGAGTACAAAATAGGTTGGCAGCATACTCGGTAAAACCACATGCCGGATGACCTGCATTCTTGTGGCGCCGTCCACGTAGGCTGCTTCATACAGGGACTCATCAATGCTCATAATGGCTGCTATATACAAGATGGCCGACCAGCCCAGTGTCTTCCAGGTAGCCCATATCCACATCGTAATCCAGACATGCTCCGAGCTCTGCAGAAAAAGGACAGGGGAATCAATAAACCCGATTTGATTCAAAAATCCGTTGACAATGCCTTCGCTTGAGAACATGGAAAAGGCCAGGGAATACACGAGCACCCAACTGATGAAGTTAGGAAGGGTGGTTACGGTTTGTATAAACTTGCGAAACCGGACGGCTTTGATTTCCGTCAGGAAGATTGCAAAAACCATCGGAAGCCAGGAGAAGAGGATGCCCAGCCCGCTGATGCCGAAGGTATTTTTGATTACCTGAACAAGCTGGTCAATCTTCACCTCGTTTTCAATCAGGGAATGAAACCATTTCAGCCCGACAAACGGCGACTGTGACAGCGGGATCGGAGGCATGTAATCGAAGAATGCATAAACCCATCCATAGAGCGGATAGTATGCAAAGACAGCAAGTAAAACCATGAAGGGCGAGATATAAAGAAAGTTTCTGATCGAATTGCGTCTTACGCTGTGACTTCGCATCGGTTCACTCCTCTTCGTATTCTCTTTGAAAGACTGAACTTAGAAGAATTGCATTACAAGTGCTGTTTGCTGAATTGAATCCGGACTACCCTCCCTCCATCCAAAATCAGCTGTGTGATGATGCAGCAAATCGTGATTTTCCGGATGTTTAATATGACAACGCTTTCATAATTATGGAATTATAATAAGTTATCAAATCTGTTCAAACAATGACCAATCCTCATCAGTTATTGATCTATAATCATATTATTTTGCGCTGTCAGCGGAATGTATCCATAAAAAAACAGGGCAGCGGCTCCCGCAAGGGAAGCACGGCCCTGTCTGCTTCGGGGGTTTTTATAAGCTTGTTGTATCCGGATAAGATATGCCTGCATTGTCGAAAATTTGCTTGAGCTGCTGCTCCTTTCCATCGTTCCAGGGATTTGCCGGAGAATGACTGAAGGTAGGGAGGGCAAGGCCCGACAGGCGGACCGCTTCCTTGATGGTCGGGATAAACGGTTCATCCAGCGCATACAGCGGAGGAATCTGGATCAGCTTCCGGTGATACTCAAGCACCTCCGGGAGGTCGTTATTTTGATAGCTCTTGTACAGGCCGAGCATCAGCTGCGGGGCGAAATTGGCACTGGCTGCAATCGCACCGGCTCCGCCGGCCGCCAGGGTGGGCAGTAAATATTCGTCAAAGCCGCAGAACACGGCAAAATCCGGATTGACCTCCCGGACGAGCAATATCATTTGACGGATATGGCTGAGCTGATCCACGGTTTCCTTGATGCCGCACACCTGGGTATAGCTTGTCACAAGGCGTCTGACAAAGGCGGGGCTTAAATCCTGACCGGTCAGCGCAGGAAAATTATACAGCATCATCGGCAGCTCAGAGGCTTCGGCAATTGCGGCATAATGGGCGAAGAGACTGTCATCGCTCAGCTTGCAGTAATAAGGGTTGATGACCACCACACCGGTTGCCCCGCTGTGTGCAGCATGCCTGGTAAGACGGAGCGCTTCTGAAGTCGTGCTGCTGCCGGTTCCAATCCAGACCGGCAGGCGTCCGGCGGTACACTCGATGCAGAACTCCGCAACTTCCTCCCGCTCACCTGCATCGAACTGGTTGAATTCCCCAGCTGTGCCTAGGAAGAACAAGCCATGCACCCCTTTGTCAATCAGGCTGTCAATCAGCAGCTTCATTCCGGGACGGTCCAGCTTCCGGTTTTCGTTCAAAATTGTCGGTACAGGAGGAATGATACCTGCATTGAATCGAATATTTTTCATTTGTTTTTGCCTCCGAGTTTGATATTATAAACATAAAATTAGTATATTGAACCTGAAAGGGTTAATCAATTGTTGTTTTTAGAGAGGGGATTGAAGGGGTGGACCGTAAATATTGGGTTCCCGCTTTGGAACGGGCCGATTTAATTCTGACGGCGATTTCCCGGAAGCAGGGGGAGTACAAACTTACAGATCTGTGCGAGGCCACCGCGATCAACAAAAGCTCCATGTTTTCGCTGCTGCGGACCATGGAGGCGCTGAACTGGGTCAAGCGGGATGAACAGGAAGTCTATTCTCTGGGAGCGGGGATGGCGTACCTTAATGCTGTATTTAATGAATCGTATAAGCAGAATTACAATCTGGTAGAGCAATTTTTGCAGAAATCCCAGGAGAGCGTCAAGGCCGTTGGGGAAACCTTCCAGCTGTCGGTGCTGGACCGGAGTGAAATTATTTATCTCGCCAAGCAGGAAGGTCCTTCGCTGGTGAAGCTGGAATCGAGTCCCGGCATGAGGTTCCCGGCCCATGCGACTGCGATGGGCAAGATGATGCTGGCGCTGCTTCCGCTTGATGAATTGACCAGAAGGTATCCGGACAGCCTTTTGTCTCCGGTAACCTCTCATACTGTTACAGACTGGGGACAGTTTACAGAAAGACTGGCTGAAATCCGCTCCAGCGGGTATGCGGTGGATCAGGAAGAAATTATAGAGGGGATCTACTGTGTAGCAGCTCCTGTGATGGATGCTTCCGGTAAAGCAGTTGCTGCGGTAAGCACATCCATGCTGCGCCATGCTTATCTGGACAAACAGCAAGCGGCAATTCGGGAAGTCATCCGGCTGGGGAAAAAGCTGTCCCGGGCTTAAGTTTCGGGTACCTGCACTACAATTCCGGGTACCTGCACTACAATATAGACGGGAAAGAAGGGCATACAATGGAACTCAGCTTGTCGGATATTATGAAAGAGACCGCCGGGGAGCCGGTGCCTGTACATACTGCTGCTGAAGGCCCCTCCGGCAGTCTTCCGATTACAGACCATATGCTGCGTAGCGCACCGAGCGGGGAAATCTTCGGTATGAGCCAGAACGCGGGAATGGGCTGGAATCCGCTGCTGCTGAACAGGCCGCAATACCTTATCCTAGGTACCATGGGGGGAATCCGGCGTGAGGACGGCAGTCCCCTGGCTCTTGGTTACCATACAGGCCACTGGGAAATCGGCCTGATGATGCAAGAGGTTGCCCATGAAATAACCGCTCACGAGGGAACTCCTTTTGCGGGTTATGTCAGTGATCCCTGCGACGGCCGCTCCCAGGGTACTGAAGGAATGTTCGATTCCCTGCCTTACCGGAACGATGCGGCAATCGTTCTGCGCCGTTTAGTCCGTTCGCTGCCGACACGCAAGGGAGTGCTTGGGGTGGCCACCTGCGACAAGGGGCTGCCTGCGATGATGCTGGCCCTGGCGGGCATGCATCATTTACCGGGAATTATTGTTCCGGGAGGTGTCACGCTGCCGCCTGTAGAGGGGGAAGACGCCGGTAAAGTGCAAAGCATCGGAGCGAGGTTCAGCAACGGGGAGCTGTCGCTGGAAGATGCGGCGGACCTCGGCTGCCGCGCCTGCGCAACACCCGGCGGCGGATGCCAATTCCTGGGGACGGCGGCAACAGCCCAGGTCGTAGCCGAAGCGCTGGGCATGTCGGTTCCTCATGCAGCTCTGGCTCCTTCCGGGCAGCAGATATGGAAGGACGTCGGCCGCCAGTCTGCCCGCGCACTGCTGCAGATGGAGCACAGCGGAATCGTGATGAAGGATATTCTGACCGACCAGGCGATACACAATGCGATGGTTGTCCATGCCGCATTCGGAGGATCAACGAATCTGCTCCTTCATATTCCCGCAATCGCCCATGCCGCCGGACTGCGCATTCCAACCGTCAAGGACTGGAATGAAGTGAACCGCAGGATGCCGCGGCTGGTCAGCGTCCTGCCGAACGGCCCCGTTCCGCACCCGACAATCCGGGTATTTCTCGCCGGAGGTGTTCCCGAGGTCATGCTGCATTTGCGGAGGCTGGGCCTGTTAGACGAATCGGTTCTTACGGTGACGGGAAGAACCCTTGGAGAGAATCTGGACTGGTGGGAGAACTCGGCCAGACGCCAGGACATGCGGAACCGGCTGAGAGAAGCCGACGGGATTGACCCGGATAGCGTGATTATGAGTCCGCAGGAGGCGAAGCGGCAGGGAATGGCTTCGACAATGACCTTTCCAACCGGAAATCTGGCCCCCGAGGGCTCGGTGATCAAGTCGGCAGCTATTGACCCTTCGGTTCTGGACAGTGAAGGCGTCTACCGCCATACGGGCAGGGTGAAGGTATTTACTGCGGAAAAAGATGCAATCCGCAGCATCAAGCTTGGACTGATCCAGGCAGGAGATATTCTGGCCGTCATCGGACGCGGGCCCAGCGGTACAGGTATGGAAGAAACCTACCAGTTAACTTCGGCATTAAAGCATCTTCCTTTTGGCAAATACGTTACTCTGATAACGGATGCGCGTTTCTCCGGAGTCTCTACGGGGGCCTGTATCGGGCATATCGGCCCGGAAGCACTGGTTGGCGGCCCCCTCGGCAGGCTCAAGGACGGTGACTGGGTAGAAGTTGCTGTCGATACGATCAAGCTTGAGGGCAGCGTAAATCTGGTTGGCGACGGCGAGCAGCCGGGCACTGCCGCAGATGGAAATGTTCTGCTGGCTGCCCGCACTGCGCATCCGTTCCTGGCTGTAGATCCGGGTCTGCCCGACGATACCAGACTATGGGCCGCGCTGCAGGCCGCAAGCGGCGGAACTTGGCAGGGCTGTGTCTACGATACGGATAAAATTATTGCCGCCCTGGAAGCGGGCCGGCAAGCATTGGGGCGGAAAGAATGACCAGAAGTATGATTCAGAACCCGATTCTCCGGGCCAAGTTACTGTGATATTTACAATAACGCGGCCAAACAGCCCGAGGCTATACTGAACTCATGAAACGGCCTGGCAGGGGGAATCCGACGAGATGATTGAAATCGACTGTTTGGGGGAAGTGTGTCCCGTTCCGGTGATGCTGCTTAAAAAGCATCTTCAAGCGATCCGGCTTGGGAGCCGGGTGCTGCTGGTCACCGACCACAGCTGTGCGAGAAAATCCATTACCGAATACTGCAGGCAGACCCACCTGCAGTGTTCGATAGAGGAAGTGATGAACGGAGTCTGGGAAATCGTGATCTGGGCGCCTTAACACAGCGTGTCGATCAAGGTCTGCTCAAAATACCGGATCAGCGGCTTCACTTCACGGCTGCATTGCTGAACCTCTTTTTTAATCATATAAATGTCGTTATTCACTTCCAGACCGCGAATCCGGATAATTTTGAGCTGTTTCGTATACAGCTCTTTTTTTATGGACATGTAGGGTAAAAATGCCGCGCCATGCCCTTTGATGGCCGCCAGCTTTACGGCTTCAATGGAATCTAGGCTGTAGAGCACGTTGGGCTTCGTTTGATCCGTTAACGCCTGCGCCAGCTGGGGCTGCAAGCAGGAAAGCTGGGAAGACCAGATCAGGGGATACCGGGGCAGCTCGTGTATGCCGATTTCCCCTGGAGCAGGTTTGGCGCTGCTTAACACCAGCATGATCCGGTCTGAAAACACCTTGCGGGCGTTCACTTCCGGTCTGGAGGACGGGCCGGAGATAAAGCCGATATCGCCTTCTCCCAGGAGAATATGCTCCTCAACACTCGGAGTAGGCGCTTCATTTAAAGCAATCTGGCAGTGCGGAAAATGCTTTTTCACCTCAAATAAGGTGCAGGGCAGCGCATAGTTGCACACTTCCGGGACCGCATAAATCGATAGCTGGTGCCGGGCGGGCTGCAGCTGTTCGATTTCAGTGGCCATATCTTCATAGAGCTTGCAGATCTGTGCCGCATATTTTTGGGCGATTCTGCCTGCCTCCGTAAGCTCCGCTCCTTTGTTGCTTCTATGCAAAAGCTGGGTTCCCAGCGATGTTTCCCAGGTTTTGATCTGCTGGCTGAGCGCGGACTGGGTCAGATGGGATTTTTGCGCCGCTTTGGAGATGCTTTTGAGCGACACGATATCAAGAAATAATTTAAGCGTTTCCAAATTCATGATTATGCCTTCCTTTCTTTTCCGGTAGCCCGAGAATAGCATAAATCGTTTGCCGCCGGTTTGCTATTAGAAAAGCTTATGTAGCATGAGAAAGACCGATAACTACGGAATCCGAAAGAATGTTATTCTTTTCACATAGTCAGTTTAAAACAAATCCGGGGGTGTTTAGGGATGGAGCAAAACGCTGCTTCCGCAGCGAGGGCCGGCCGCAGCCGGGCGCCTAGAAAACCGAAAAAAAGCCAATTGCCGTTTGCGCTGCTGGCTGCGGCTGTGGTTGCGGGATTCGGGTTTTATTTGAACCACTATAACGACAAAATGGTGGTGTATCTGCTCTTCGGGCTGGCGTTTGGCGTAGTTTTGCAAAGAGCGAGGTTTTGTTTTACCGCCTCGATGCGTGATCCGTGGATTACGGGCAGCACGTCCGTCACAAGAGCGGTATTAATCGCCTGCAGTCTGGCCACGATCGGATTTACGGCGATCAAATACTCGGCGTTTTCGGCAGGGAACCCGATCCCGGGCATGGATAATGTCGGGCAGATCAGCTTGGCCCTCGTTGTTGGTGCTGTGATTTTTGGGATGGGCATGGTCATTGCCGGCGGCTGCGCTTCAGGTACACTGATGCGGGTGGGGGAAGGCTTTACAATGCAGATGCTGTCCCTGTTGTTTTTTGTGATCGGCTCGCTGTGGGGAGCGCACGACATGGGTTGGTGGCGGGCGCATGTAATCAAGGAAGCGCCTGCGGTATTTTTGCCGGATGTCTTTGGTTGGCTTGGCGCCTTGCTGGTTCAGTTTCTGATCATCATTTTGCTTTATATCGCTTCGGTCAAATGGCAGGAGAAAAAGATGGGCAGTGCGGAGTAAGAACGCGGACGGGATGACCGGGAGGAGGAAGGAAGGAAGGAAGGAAGGAAGGAAGGAAGGAAGGAAGCAGGCAATGATAGAAGCATGCTGTAGGTTGATCGGAAGCGGACTTTTTTATCAGTAAAAGTGAAAATGTTCACAAAATTAAGTAGATCTAAACAAATCTAAACGAAGGTGGTTATTACAATGGCGGAATTTACACTCGATTGTATGGGAGAAGCTTGTCCGGTACCTTTGATGCGGACGGAAAAGAAAATGGCCGAGCTTCAGACCGGCGATATTCTGGTGGTCTCGATTGATCACAGCTGTGCGATGAAAAATGTGCCGGAGTGGGCCAGAAAGCAGGGGCACAACGTGGAAATTGAAGAAGTGGATGATGGGGAATGGGAGATTGTGATCGAAAAGCTAAAATAGGTTCGCCATATCGTCAGGAAGGGGGGAGTTGGAGCGGTGAACGCGTTTTGGTTAAAAATATCCTCCAACCGGTTTTACAAGCAGCTGCTGAAAGAGCCGCTGACCTACGTAACGGGGGCTGTCCTGCTTGCCGTGTTTTCGATCGCCCATCTTGCTGTTTTTTCGAAAGGCTGGGGGGTCACAAGCGCTTTTGCGGACTGGGGAGCATGGATGTACCAGCTGGTAGGCGGCAATGTGGACAATTGGGCTTATTTCAGTTCGGAGAAAGCGCAAAAAACACTGTCCGGCGGTTTTATGAACGATGGGGGTTCTATCCGTAATTTAGGCATCATTTTGGGCGCATTGTTAGCAACGCTGTTTGCGTCGGAGTTCAAGATTAAAAAAATTCGCTCCTGGAAACAGGTAGCTGCGGCTGTATTAGGCGGTTTGCTGATGGGGTACGGAGCAAGGTTGGCCAATGGCTGTAATATCGGCGCTTTATTTACGTCTATTTCCTCGTTGTCGCTGTCGGGCTGGATCTTTTGGTTGTTTTTATTGATCGGCGCTTTTATCGGCAGCAAATTGTTGGCCAAATTTTTTATGTAAAGGAACGAAAAACAGAAGAACGTGCAAACGGGCTGACTTTATGGTTTAGGGGTCGGCCTGTTTGTTTGACAATCACCACGAAAACGGAGGCTGACCGGAATGGAAAAAAGAACGGAAACGTACGATGTGATCATTATCGGCGGAGGTGCGGCAGGGCTAACGGCGGGGATTTATTGCGGGCGCGCCCGGCTCAAAACTCTGATTTTGGAAAAAACGCTGGTCGGCGGGCTTGCCACCTATACGAATGAAATCGAAAATTACCCCGGGTTTCCCGAAGGGACCACCGGGACGGGGCTAATGGGATTGTTTCACAAGCAGGCGAAGAAGTTTGGCGTCGAATTTAAAATGACCGATGTCCAAGCGGTATCGCTGTCCGGGGAGACGAAAGTCGTCGAGACGTTCCGGGTGCGGTATGAATGCAAGGCCGTCATTGTGGCGGGAGGCGGGAAACCGCGTTTGACCGGAGCGGAGAACGAGCAGAACTTTTTGTATGACAAAGGGATTTCCTTCTGCGCAACCTGTGACGCGGCGGCCAATGCAGGCAAGACGGTAATGGTGATCGGCAGCGGGGATGCGGCGATTGAGGAAGGAATGTTTTTGACAAAGTTTGCGGATAAAGTAATGGTATCGGTCATTCATGATCACGGAAACATGGATTGCAATGAAATCGCCAAAAAGCAGGCGCTGGATAATCCCAAAATGGAATTTTTGTGGAATACAATGGTGGATTCATTTGCGGGAGGGGAGCATCTGGAAGCAGTAGTGCTGAAGAACCTGAAGACAGGGGAGCGGCAGGCGGTAAAAGCGGATACGTGTTTCCTGTTCATCGGCTATACGCCAAATACGGAGATTTACAATGGCCAGATTAACCTGAATTCGCGCGGATATGTGCTGGTGAATGAAAAAATGGAGACCAATATTCCCGGTGTGTTTGCGGCCGGCGATATCTGCGAAAAGTATTTGAAGCAGGTTGCCACCGCGGTGGGCGACGGCGCAATTGCCGGATACGGGGCGGAGAGGTACATTTCGGAATGTGAGGTGTACGAGCATCAAATTTTGAATCACGGTAAACCTTCGGTTGTGTATCTGTGGAATGCGACCGAGCCGGAATCCCGCGAGCTGCTGCCGCTGATCGAAAGCTTTGAAGAGAAGCATGCCGCAGAGGTAAAAGTAACCAAAGTGGATGTGTATAAGTCGCCGGGGCTTGCCGCAAAGCTGGGAATCCCTGCCGTGCCGGCGGTTGCCTATCTCGAAGCCGGGAAAATTCAGCAGACGCTCACAGAAAACATCAATGAAGAACAACTGCACAGCCTGCTGGATTAGCGCCAATTTAGAGCCTGTACGCAAACTCATTTCAGCCATAACCTTTCGAAATCAACGCCAAAAAGCCTTGAACATGCTCGCTGTCTTGTCATAAAGGTTGACAAACGCAGATAACTTTTCATTTTATTAAAAAGCTTTCGATTAAATGCCGTTCTTTATAAGTATCCTTCAGCATGAATCTTAGTCGTTAATTCGCCCCGGGAACGTCCGATCGCTTGCTTTGCCCCCTTTTGCACGGCCCCATGCTGATGGACTGGGACTATGGTTGTATCCATCATCATCATCTGCTCGAAATCGGGCTCAATGGTAACCAAAGTTCGGCTTAATGATAACGTGCTTCAGGAATTCATCCCAGATTCCCGCCTTTTTGTAGCCGCCAGAGAAAGTAGGGGGACAAGTGTGCGGACTCAGAAGG
>NZ_JBHOFD010000042.1:0-53902 GCF_046543445.1 Paenibacillus nanchangensis | reverse complement strand
CCCGTGTTTTGGCAAAGTGACGGACTCAGAAGCACCTATTTACGCGGAGAAGCCATAGTTTGTGTGTTTTCGGTACGAATAACGGAACTGGAGTCCGCCAAGGCATACCAAAGTCCAAGAATTTCAGAAATAACGTCCGCTGAGTCCGTGAAGACCTCCGTATCGGGTTCTGTGGTAATCCGCTGCGGGTGTGTCACAGGGGAGGATTCGTTCGGCGGAGTTTGTTGTGTGTTACAGAAAATCAGCCGCCTGGTAACCGGGCGGCTGATTTTCTTCGAGCGATACGTCAAATAGCATCAAAAGTAACGGACAAAAAACGTACAAGCTGTCTTCGTACCTCCATGCGTCAGATCGCTTGGACACAAAAAAACCGGGGACAGCCGCCTAAGCGGCCATCCCCGGACTATACCCGTCGTATTTGTTAACCGATCGAGCCTTCCATTTCGAATTTAATCAAACGGTTCATCTCCACCGCGTATTCCATCGGCAGTTCTTTGGTGAACGGTTCGATGAAGCCCATAACGATCATCTGCGTCGCTTCAGCTTCCGACAGGCCGCGGCTCATCAGGTAGAAGAGCTGGTCTTCGGATACCTTGGAGACCGTTGCTTCGTGCTCCAGCGTGATGTTGTCGTTCATGATTTCGTTATACGGAATCGTATCCGAAGTCGACTGGTTGTCGAGAATCAGCGTGTCGCATTTGATGTTCGATTTAGCGCCTTCCGCCTGACGGCCGAAGGAGGCCAGACCGCGGTACGTTACTTTGCCTCCGTGTTTACTGATCGATTTCGACACGATGGTCGACGTTGTGTCAGGCGCAAGGTGAATCATCTTCGCTCCCGCGTCCTGATGCTGGCCTTTGCCGGCAACCGCGATCGACAGGACGGAGCCTTTGGCGCCGCGGCCTTTCAGGACAACCGCCGGATATTTCATCGTCAGCTTGGAGCCGATGTTGCCGTCGACCCATTCCATCGTGGCGTTTTCTTCCGCCACCGCACGCTTCGTCACCAGGTTGTAGATGTTCGGCGCCCAGTTCTGGATCGTCGTATAGCGGACGCGGGCATTTTTCTTACAGATAATTTCCACAACCGCGCTATGCAGAGAGTTCGTGCTGTAAATCGGAGCCGTACAGCCTTCGACGTAGTGCACAAAGCTGTCTTCGTCGGCGATAATCAGTGTACGTTCGAACTGACCCATATTTTCGGAGTTAATCCGGAAATAAGCCTGCAGCGGCACTTCGCATTTTACGCCCTTCGGCACATAAATAAAGCTGCCGCCGGACCATACCGCACTGTTCAGCGCAGCAAATTTATTGTCGGCCGGCGGGATCACCGTACCGAAATATTCTTTCAAAATTTCCGGATGCTCGCGCAGCGCCGTATCGGTATCCATGAAAATGACGCCTTGATCTTCAAGGTCCTTTTGCATGCTGTGGTATACGACCTCGGACTCATATTGTGCCGATACGCCGGCGAGGAACTTCTGTTCCGCTTCCGGGATCCCCAGCTTGTCGAACGTTTCCTTGATTTCGGAAGGCACTTCCTCCCAAGTTTTGCCCTGCTTCTCAGAGGGACGGACGTAGTACTGGATATCGTTAAAATCCAGGTCGTCCAGATCGCCGCCCCAGCGCGGCATCGGCATTTTGTTGAACTGCTCGAGCGATTTCAGCCGGAAGTTCAGCATCCATTCCGGTTCGTTTTTAATCTTGGAGATTTCCTTGACAATTTCCGGAGTCAGACCTTTTCCCGTTTGGAATACCGCCTTGTGTTCGTCCCGAAAACCATACTTGTACTCTTCCATTTCAGGCGCTTTTTTAGCCATGGTATGTCATCCTCCTTTACTTGACGGAGCGGTAAGGCCGCTCCATCCCTTACGCGTGCTAGCCGCGTTCTTCCGTATCGACGCCTTTGCGCAGCGCGTTCCAGGCGAGTGTAGCACATTTGATCCGTGCCGGGAACTTATTTACGCCAGAAAGAGCTTCAATGTCTTCATATTCGTCAAACGTCACGTCTTCGCCTTTCATCAGGCCGGAAAAGCGGTTCGCCAGCTCCAGCGCCTGCTCGACAGTTTTGCCTTTGACCGCATCCGTCATCATCGACGCCGACGACATGCTGATCGAGCAGCCTTCGCCGGTATAGCGGGCGTCGCGGACAATGCCGTCTTCCACCTTCAGCTGCAGCGTTATGCGGTCGCCGCATGTCGGGTTGTTGAGCTCCACCTTCATCGCGTCGTCGTCAAACGCGCCGCGGTTCCGGGGGTTTTTGTAGTGATCCATAATTACGCGTCTATATAAATCATCCAATTGCATCGGCGAAATACTCCTTTGTGCGGATTAGCGCGCCGACGAGCCGGTCAACATCTTCTTCGGTATTGTAGAGATAAAAGCTCGCCCGTGCGGTGGAGCTGACCTCCAGCCAGCGCATCAGCGGCTGGCAGCAGTGATGCCCCGCCCGGATGGCCACGCCTTCGGCGTCAAGAACGGTTGCGACGTCGTGCGGATGCACGTCGCCCAGATTGAAGGTCACAAGCCCGACCTCCCGGTTCCGGGGGCCGTAGATGGTGAGCCCTTCAATCTCCGCCAGCCGCTGCTCGGCATAAGCGGCCAGCTGGCTTTCATGCCGGTGGATATTCTCCATGCCGATCTCCTGCAGAAAATCAATCGCCGCGCCTAAGCCTACGGCTCCTGCGATAATCGGTGTGCCGCCCTCGAATTTCCAGGGCAGCTCTTTCCATGTCGACTCGTACAGGCCGACATCGTCGATCATCTCGCCGCCGAACTCGACCGGCTCCATTGCCTCAAGCAGCTGCCGTTTGCCGTACAGAGCACCGATGCCGGTCGGCGCGCACATTTTGTGGCCGGAGAGCGCATAAAAATCACAGTCCAGATCCTGCACATCGACAGGCATGTGCGGCGTGCTCTGTGCGCCGTCGACCACAATGACGGCACCGTGCCGGTGGGCAATCTCCGCCAGCCCCTTCACAGGGTGGGAGACGCCCATCACGTTCGATACATAAGCGATCGCCACGATTTTCGTCCGGCTGGTGATCGTCTTCTCGGCGTCTTCCAGCGTAACCGTACCGTCTTTTTGCAGCGGAATATATTTCAGCACAGCACCTTTCTCTTTGGCAAGCTGCTGCCAAGGAATCAGGTTGCTGTGATGCTCCATCTGGGTCAAGACGATTTCGTCCCCTTCGCCCACATTCGCCCGTCCGTAGGAGGAAGCAACCAGATTCAGCGCCGTTGTCGTACCCCGGGTAAAAATAATCTCCTTCGTACTGCGGGCGTTAATGAAACGGGCCACCTTCTCCCGCGCGCCTTCGTAGGCATCGGTCGCCCGGCTGCCCAGTGTATGCACGCCGCGGTGAACGTTGGCGTTATCCCATTCGTAATACGATTTGACCGCGTCGATGACGCGCCGCGGCTTCTGGGAAGTCGCCGCATTGTCCAGATAGACGAGCGGATGTCCGTTCACCTCTTGGTGAAGGATCGGGAATTGCTCCCGGATCGCGCTGTTCATTGGCCTAACTTCCTTTCCACCAGCGACTGAAGCTGGGCGCGCAGTCCTTCCAGCGGAATCTGGGAGACGACCGGTGCCAGGAAGCCGTAAATGATCAAAGACTCCGCTTCGCGGCGGCTAATCCCGCGCGACATCAGGTAGTAGATCTGCTCCTGATTCACCTGGCCGACCGACGCGGCATGGCCTGCCGTTACATCGTCTTCGTCAATCAGCAGAATCGGGTTGGCGTCGCCGCGCGCTTTCGGGCTCAGCATCAGCACACGCTCCGTCTGCTGGCCGTCCGCTTTGGTGGCGCCTTTTTCGATTTTCGTAATTCCGTTGATAATCGCCGTCGCCTGCTCGCGCATTACCGCGCGGGTGATCATGTCGCTTGGCGTGTTTTTGCCAAAATGCTGCGCTTGGGTCGTGTAATTCAGCTTCTGCGAGCCGGAGCCCACCGCGATGACTTTGGCGTCCGAATGGGCGCCATTGCCCTTCAGCAGCGACTTCGTATCGCTCGCCGTATCGCCGCCGTTCATTTCGCCGACGATCCACTCGATCGAGCCGTCATTGTCCACCACCGCACGGCGGTAGGTCACATCCGTCATATCCGTTCCGAATTGGTGAACCGTGGCGAAACGCACTTTGGCGCCAGCGCCGACAAACACTTCCACCGCGCCGTTATGCAGGCCCGGCTCCGCTTTATCGGATACATAGTTGTCCACATAAGTTACCGCGCTGTTCGTGTCAGCCACGATCAGAATGTGCGGAACAAACGCCGCTTCCGCGTCGTCGCTCAGCAGCACCGCTTGCAGCGGCACGGAAATTTCGACGTTCTTCGGCACGTACAGGAACACGCCGCCGTTCCACAGCGCCGCATGCAGCGCCGCCAGCCGGTGTTCATCCGGCTTCACCGCCTGATGCAGGTAACGCTGAACCAGGTCGCCATGCTCGCGGACCGCAGTCTGCAGGTCGGTAAAAATCACGCCCTGCTCTGCAAGCTCCGGAGACAACCGGGCGAATACCGCGCCGGAGTTGCGCTGGATGACCAGGCTTCCGCTTTCCTCTTGCCCCTGAATCAGGGCGGCCAGCGATTCCGGAGCTTCGTTTAACGAGCTCCAGCGCTCCGCCGTTTTGTTTGTTCCATACGAATCGATGTTCCAGCGGTCGATCCGGGTTTTCTCCAGCTTCGGCAGTTCCAGGCCGGCTGCCAGCTCCAGCGCCCGGAGGCGGCCGTCCGTCAGCCAGGCAGGCTCTTCGCCGCCGCGCGACCAGTTCTCAAGCGCCTGTGCGTCCACCGGAAGAGTTGTTTGCGTCGTCATCTTGAATCTCCTCCTTCCGGTCTCTTAAGCTTCCTGGCCAACGGTTTCGTCTTCGATGCCCAGTTCTTCCTTGATCCACTCGTAGCCTTCCGCTTCCAGACGCTCTGCAAGCTCCGGTCCGCCCGATTTGACGATCCGGCCCTGCATCATAACATGGACATAATCCGGTTTGATGTAGTTGAGCAGCCGCTGGTAGTGCGTGATCACGAGGAAGCCGCGGTCTTCGCTGCGCATGGAGTTGACGCCGGCGGCGACAATTTTCAGCGCATCGATGTCGAGACCGGAGTCGATTTCGTCAAGGACGACAATCTTCGGATCCAGCATCATCATTTGGAGAATTTCGTTCCGTTTCTTCTCCCCGCCGGAGAAACCTTCGTTCAGATAGCGGTGCAGGAACTCGGGATTCATCTCCAGTTCCTTCATCTTTGCTTCCATCAGGCGGATAAAACGTATCAGGGAGATTTCGCTGCCTTCTTCGCGGCGGGCGTTGATCGCGCTGCGCAGGAAGTCGGAATTGGTAACGCCAGCGATTTCGCTCGGGTACTGCATCGCCAGGAACAGGCCGGCACGGGCGCGTTCGTCAACGGCCATTTCCAGCAGATCTTCGCCGTCAAGGGTAGCCGACCCTTCGGTTACTTCATATTTCGGGTGTCCCATCAGCGCGGAAGCCAGCGTACTTTTCCCGGTTCCGTTTGGACCCATGATTGCGTGGATTTCGCCGCCTTTCATGCTAAGGTTGATCCCTTTCAGAATTTCCTTGCCTTCAATCGTGGCTTTCAGTCCCTCAATGACAAATTCTGCTGCCATAATTTACTATTCCCTCCATTGATGAATTTGCGAAAACAGAAAGTGGTTATTGTTAACAGGCCTAAGCTTGTTACCTGCTTCTTACGCAATACACATTATTAAAGTGTGTATCAAATTATAATTATTATAAAATAACACACACTGATTATCAATGATTCTCAATCATTTTATTATAATCCCAGGGGTATTACAAAGTTTATTTTCAGTTTTCAAGGACAGCCTTATGCCTTAGCGGCCAAGCCTTTCGCGGATTTCCATGCATTTCCGCTCAAATTCGCCATCATCCAGCACAGGCCGCAATTCCCCCGCTGGAGGCGGCGGCACAAGCTCTACCCACGACCGGCAGCCTCTGTATTCATCCGTCATCTCCAGATTGCAGGGCACTTCCATAGCGTACACCCTCAGCAGCAAAACATGCAGCGGTTCCTTCGCTTTCCAGCGCAGCCGCTCCTCCGCAAACGAGGCGGTCCACATATGGTAAGGAAACAGCTCCGCAAGCTCGGCCTGGTCCTTAACCTCCAGGTCCTCTGCTGCAAACGCGCATGCCTTCAGCTGTACTTGTCCGGATTCCGGCTTGTACTGCGCCATTGAGCGGCCGTAGTACGGACGATAGGCCTCTTTTACCAGTTCGGCGCGCTGATGTTCATAGGTCGGAAGCAGATAAAAAGACGGGCTTCGCAGCTCAAACCTTCGTGTCTCCTCCGCGATTCCGCCTTTGCGCAGCAGCATAATCTGGGAACCGTCCAGCAGTGCCTCTACCGCCAGCGCCCATTCCTTCAGCGCGACCGGTTGAATGTTCATGGCCCTCTACTCCCCTCTCCCGGCGAAATGCCTGTATTCTTGGTTAAATTATAGCTTCTGCCGCAGATCTCTACAAATTCCGGCTTTTCTCTCCCTACAAAAAAGCAAGCGCGGCCCCAAAGCGGGACCGCGCTGTTAAAGGAAAAATTTGATTTAACCAAGGAACGAACGCAGCATCCATTGATGCTTCTCCATGTCGCCCCGGATTTTGATCAGAAGGTCGGCCGTCGGCTGGTCGGAGCCTTCTTCCGCCATTTCGATACCTTCGGTCAGCTCCTCCGACAACGTGGCGATGTCTTCGATCAGCGTCTGCACCATTTGACGCGGATCTTCCGTGCCGGAAGCTTCCTGGATGGTGGCAAGCTCCAGATATTCTTTCATCGTTGCGGCCGGCGCACCCTTGATGGTGAGCAGACGCTCGGCAATCTCGTCCATTTTCAGGGTAACGTCGTCATACAGTTCTTCAAATTTCACATGCAGCGTAAAAAACTGCTCGCCTTTGACGTACCAGTGGTAGTTATGCAGCTTCACGTACAGTACGTTGAAGTTGGCCACCTGCCGGTTGAGCAGTTGGTCGAGCGAGGTTGTTTTCGTTTTGTTCGTTGCTTTTGCCATGATTGAAATCCCCTTCCCTGTTATAATTGTGGCCGGCACCCTTGTCCGTTATCCGGCCCTGCCCGGCGTCTAATGTCCATTTACCCTTCGGCTTCCCGGCCGAAACAAACCGGACGGAAAGCGGGGCGTTTCCAGCGCTGCGCAGATTACGCGCAAACTGCGGCACCGCAAGCCAAAACGCTCCCCGGGAATCGATGCAAAAAGCATGATGATAGCATAGACGTCAAGAGCACTTCTTATCCTTTTACTCTACTCCTAATCGCTTCAGGAAACAACTGTGTTGAACAGGCATAAGCAGTGCTGTACGCTGTATGCTAAGCACTGTGGCACAAAAATGACGTGCGAAGTTAGATGCGAGTTTTTGGCGGTAACGTGGAGCAGCGTTATGTATGGCTTTATGTATCGCTTTATGTATCGCTTTATGTATCGCTTTATGTACGGCTTTATGTATGGCTTTATGTATGGCTTTATGTATGGCTTTATGTACGGCGGCTTTATGTAAATCATTGCCCGCAGTCCTGTGGGCACAGGATGCGGGCGTGACTCGCCTGCTGTAAAATACCATCCGGCCAAACAGCCCGGCTTACAGCATTCTGAGCAGCGCTTCCCGGCCGGGCATTCCCGGAACGATGCCAAGGCGCCGCGCCTCGTCCGTTACGGATTCCAGCGGAGCGTCGACGAGCTCCTGCAGAGTGCGGACGCCTACCGCTCTGCCTGCAATAATCCGCCGGTCCGCCAGCCGTTCATTCAGCAAACCAACATCCAGTGCGCCGCACATGATATAACCCCGCGCGGTGTTGACCGTCAGCAGCGTGGTCAGCGGCAGCTTAACTTCCACGCCAACCAGCAGGTGTCCCCCGATTTCCATCGGTTCCATCGTTACCACGTGCTTGCCGCACCTCCTTTTTTTATACTCCGCGATAGTATATGCCCCGGGACGCTCCGCTGTGTAGACGAATGGACGTTAACGCCGGGGACTCCGCAAACCAGAGATACAAATTCGTGGAATCGGCTATAGGATTATTTAAGATTTAATGTTATAGTTTAATATTATTTACGAATGATTTTCGACAAGGAAAAGCTGGGGGATTAATGGACAAAAAACTTCAAAGCGCAGAGGGCCACTTTCTCTTCAACGTAGACATACTCATCGATGCCCGCACGAATCCGCTTGCCCTGCAGTACCTGCTGGAACTGTTGAATTCGGGAGACAAGGTGACCGATTTCAAGATTAACTCCGGTCAAGAGCTCGGCAAGAAGATCGCAGCACTTCTGGGAACCGCCCCGTCAGTACCGGCGCAGAACACAGCGTCCGCTCCAGCACCGGCACAAGCCGCGTCCCAGACAGCGCCGAAGAACCAGGCGGCTTCCCAAGCTAACGCCGCTCCGAAGCCGGAGGCACCGGCACCCGCGGCGGCCGTTTCCGACGCTTACGGATGGATCCGCCAATACATCAAGAGCAACAAGCTGGTCCGGCTGCGGGCAAACCGTCAAGGCAAACAGGTTTCTCTTCCGTGCCGGATTCTGAATTTTGACGATGCGACCAAAACAATCAGCGTTTATCATGTGGACGAGAAGCAGGTTTATTCGTTCAAGCTGAATGAGATTGATGAGTTTCAATAGAAATAGAAGAGTGATGCGCGTACCGCTGACAAAAGCGGGTTCGGCTGGAGCCTCTGCCCCTGCCGAACCCGCTTTTTGGCGTATAAGTACCGTGTCTGATACCGGTTTATCTGCCGTCCTTCTCCTTCCAGGAAGCGGCCTCGAATACAAGGCACAGCCAGCCGGCGATAAAGCATACGCCGCCGAGCGGCGTAATGGCCCCAAGCACGCTGATGTCCGTAACAGCCAGCACGTACAGACTGCCCGAGAACAGCAGGGTGCCGGCGGCAAGCAGCCGGCCTGACCAGAGCAGCCGCCGGCTGTCTCCGTGAGAACCCGCAGCCAGAGCTATAACCATCAGCCCAAGCGCGTGCATCATATGATATTGGACGCCAGTCTCATACACCGCCATCCGGTCGGTTCCAATGACGGGCTCAAGCAAATGAGCGCCAAACGCTCCGATCGCCACGGCCAGCATCGCCAATACCGCTCCCCACAGCATAAATGTGCGTCGCATCCCTCTAACAGCTCCTTTTATGTTCTGTGAACTCTTCTCATTTTAACGCAACCCGAGCCGGATAAGCCAGCGGGACGGGACGGTTCACGTAGAATGGGCAGCTGCTTCTCCAAGCCCAGGCTTGCAATTAGGCGGCTTTTGTGAAAAAGTGGGAGTATCGGGCAGTCCGTTCACCTTCTTACGAACCTTCCGCCTTCGCTTTCATCATCACAGCATCAAAGGAGCGTATTTATGCACAAAGATCATCCAACCGAACAACAATATTCGCAAACGGGCTACGAAGACCCGCTCCTGCGCAAGCATTCGGGACCCGGTGTCGCCTCTTTTGTTATCGCCCTGGCCGCTCTGCTCGGCTACATCGCCACGTTCGCCATTTTCAGCAATGCGACAGGAACAATTTTTGACGCGGACGGATATTTGACCGACGAGTCCGGGCAGTACATCAAGACGCTGGGACTGATGATGATGGGACTTTCCGCGCTGAATGTCATTGGCGTTGTCATCGGCATCATTGGTCTTGCCCTGAAGAACCGGCGCAAGATTTTAGCCGTCATCGGCACCCTGATTAACGGCGTCATCATTCTTACCTTCATGGTTTTTGTGTCCATTTTTCTCGCGAATGCTGGAGCTGCTTAAAGACAGCCGCTCCAGCCCGGAGAGACCGGCACCGTGCCGTCAAAAAAGCCGTACCTGCCGTGGCAGGCAAGGGACTGTTCCCTCCTTCCACGATACAGGTACGGCTTTTTGAATTTTTACGGTTTACCGGTTTACAACCGAACCAAGCGAAGCCAGCACATGCGGGTAAAACCCTTCCGCCGGCTCCCCTTGTGGAATGTTTAACCGGAAGACATAACCCTGCCCGTCGAATTCTTTAACGATATATTCACGGACCAGGGAATCATTTTTGGCGGTCATATAAAGCGAAGCGCCCGTTAACGCTTCCGGAATCTCCGCCTTCTTCCGTTCAACCGGCTCGCCTGTCTTGGCCAGCTCATCCTTGGCTTCCTGGAACAGGATATCCCGGCTGTAATCGGAAGGAAGCTTCGTGATTTCGGCGTAATAGTTATCGTCTGCTTTTAAGGTCAGCTTGCCGGAAGCGGAGTCGAAGCCAAACAAATCAAACGCGTAAAGTGCATATCCATCGCCCTCTACAAGCCGGGCGGTCTTCTCTTCCTCCTGGCCTTCGAGCGTCACCTTCAGCAGTTTGCTCTCCGGCAGTGTTCCGACACCCGGCGCACCGGTCGGCGCAGGCGCTCCGCCTTCGCCCGCCCGCGACAGCTTCGTCAGCACAAGCTCCTTCAGCGTAGCGTCGCCCTCTATCGGTTCCTCCACGTATTCAAACACCACAGCATCATTTTCATTCAGCGTATCCGGCACGTTCACCGTCTGTTCATTCAGCTGGAAGGCCGTAGCCCCCTCATCCGTCTCAATTTCAACCGAGTGGGGGTCGATCTGGCCCACATAGGTGCCCGTCCCCTGAAGCACGCGCGGAGAAGCTGTTTCGGCTGGCGAAGCGGTGGGCGCCGAAGTCCCGGTGCCGGCGGAAGCCGCCGGTGACGGCGATGCAGCAGGAGATGCCGCCGGGGATGGAGCGGCTGACTGCGGCTTTTCCCCGCTGCAGGCGGCAAGAGCAAGCATCAGCACCGCCGCGGAAGCCGCGGCAATCATTCGTTTATTGTTCATATTAGACCGCCTCCTCTTGTTGGAACTTCATCGACTATTGATCGGCCATGGGCCAGAAAGCGGCCCCAAGGCAAGCGAGGCTGGCGTCCGGGCAATAACGCAATGCCCGCCGCTGCCGGGCCTCTTACCCTTTTAACGAGACAGGTATCCGTTTGGTTGCAGCTTTCTCGCTCGTTTAGAACGCCGAATAAGCAATTTCTCCGTTAACAACGGTCATGCAAGCTTTAACGCGAAGCAGCGCTTCGGGTTCACTCCAGATGTCCCGGTCCAGCACGGTAAAATCGGCGCGCATGCCGGGGCGGATCTCACCGCGCTCTCCTTCTTCCCCGGCAGCCTGCGCGCTGCCCGCGGTAAACAGGCGGACCGCTTCGCGGACCGTCAGCTTCTCCTCCGGCAAATAGCCGGCATGCGTCTCGCCAGGCTTGCGGCGCGTGACGGCCGCATGGATGCCGAGAAACGGGTTCAGCGGTTCGATTGGAGCGTCGCTGCCGCCGGCGCATCGGATGCCTTTAGCCAGCAGCTTTTTCCAGGCATAAAGATACGCCGTCCGTCCGGGACCGACCCGGTCCAGCACCCAAGGAAAATCGCTTGCGACAAAGCGGGGCTGAATATCAGCCACCAGCGGAAGTTTTGCCATCCTTGAGGCCAACTGCCCGTCCAATACCTGCGCGTGGATAAAACGGTCGGGCAGAACCGAGTCCGCCGGCAGCGGCACCCTTTCCATTGCGCGTAAGGTCAGGTCCGCCGCACCGTCCCCGATGGCGTGAACCGCAACCGGATAACCGAGCTGTCTTGCTCTCGCGAAAATTTCGGCCAGGCTGTCCCCGGAATGAATCGCCATTCCTCTCGTCTCCGGCGCATCGCTGTAAGGCTCGTTCAAAAAGGCGGTGCGTCCGCCAATCGCCCCGTCGGCAAACAGCTTCACCGCTCCGGCGCGAAGCCATTCATCCCCGCTTCCGGCTTTCAGCCCCAGCTCTTGGACTTCGGGCAAAAAGGTGTAAAACAGCAGCTGGTGCGTCCGGAACAGCACGCCTTCTTCGCGCAGCTCGCGGTGGATGCGCAGCATGGTCTCCACACTGCCGAGCAGGCGCAAATCCTCGGTATGGGCCGCAGTCAGCCCAAGCGACAAGGCGTCGAGGCAGGCGCGTTTCATGGCTGCCTTGAGCGACGCATAATCCGGCGGCGGCTGCACGGCGTCGAACAGCCGGCCGGCCTCCTCATAAATCCAGCCGTTCAGCGCCCCCGAAGCGTCGCGGCCAAACGCGCCGGAGTCCGGATCAGGGGAACCCGCCGAAATCCCTGCTCTGCGGAAAGCCTCCGAATTGCCCAGGTAAGCGTGAAAGCAGGTCCGGGTCAAATAGACAGGATGCCGGCCGGTTACAGCATCCAGTTCGGACAGCGTTGGCGCTTCGGGTACGTCAAACTCGTTTTCATTCCAGTTCAGCCCGAGAATCCACTCGCCGGGCGGGGTAATCGCAGCCCGTTCGGACAGCATGCGGAGCATTTCGTGTTTGGACCGGGTGCCCGTAAAATCCAGCATGTCCAGCTTCATTCCATGCATACCCAAATGCAGATGGGAATCGGCCAGGCCGGGCAGGACCGCCGCTCCCGCCCAATCGACCGTGCGGTAATCCTGTCCCGACAACTGAAGCTTCAGCTCAGCGGTACTGCCCAGCGTCCTGATTATGCCGTTTTCCGTATACACGGCGTCCGCGCCCCCGAACTCAGGCCCCGGCAGCCTTCCATTAATAAACAGTGTTCCTTCCACACCGCTCAGTCCTTCCCGTTATTGATCATAAGCATGTTATCCATGGCGTCTATTATATCAGGGTTTTTCTTGTTGAAAGCATGCAAGGAATTTCGCACTGGCCGGTGGGCAGGAGCCGGAAGCAGGCGGTGTTTTAGCCTAATACAATATCAAAAGCCCTTTCGTCCGCCCAAACGCGGACAGCCAATGCGAATTTTACCTGTCTGGAGATGATCAGCGATGCGTCTCGATCTCGGCTGCGGCAGCCGTAAAAACCCGGGTTACTACGGCTTGGACCGGCTGCCCTGCGACGGAGTGGATCAAGTGTGCGATCTGAACGATGGCCTGCCGTTTCCCGACAACTCGGCGGACGGGATCATGGCAAGCCGGGTGCTGCCTTATGTCGATAACCTGGCGGAGGTCTTGTCGGAGATCTACCGGGTCTGCACACATGGAGCGATTGTCTGCATTTTGGCTCCTTATGCCCATCATTTCGCCCATATGTCCAATCCGTGCTTCAAACATAAGTTTGACGAATATACCCCGCGTTATCTTACGCGCAGCTTCACTCAGCCCCCCGACGGTCCGGCCGTCCCCGAGCTGCGCGAGTACCCTCCTCCTCCCCCGCCTTATGATTTCCGGCTGCTAAGGATGGAGCTGCTCTGCTGCGCCCCGTTTGCTCCCCCTTTTTTTGAACTGGAAGAAGTGGAGGTGCTGAAGCAGCTGCAGGCGAATGTTGTTTATGAAGTGCTCTATCATTTCATCGCGGTAAAACGCCCGGTTTCCGCGGCCGAGCTGGAGCGGGCCGCGCACGGCGAGCTGCCGGAGCCGGTTTCGCTTGTCCGCGGTGTTTTTTAGATCCCCTGGTTCAAGAACCGGGAATCCCCGGCATAGGCTATGATAACGGACTGTTTCCGCCGCCGCTTTGCGGTTCATTGGCGGCGGTTGTATATGGCTTTTTAAAGGGGGTGAATCGGATTTCACTCGTTGTCCGCTCCGCTTTGAACGCCACGGGAGCCATAACCTTTACAGGTAACACGCTTGGTCTCAGCCGTTCCGACACGGCAGGCGTCCCCGGCACCCAGGACAGTATCGGCGCTTTTATTACCGCCAACTCCGCCTCTGTTTTCGGCAGCTATCCCGCCGGGACCACAAGCCAGTTTCAGAGCAACAGCTCCGCAGCGAATCTGAACCTGCCCTCCGGGAGCACGGTGGTATACGCCGAACTGATTTGGGGCGGCTCTTACATCAACGGTAACGTAAACCTGTCCGCAAGCATAAACAACCCGGTCTCCTTTACACTCCCGGCCGGCGGCACGTTCAGCGTATCCCCGGATCCTGCGACAAGCGCAACCGTCAACCTTGGAAACGGGGCTTCCGCGTATGTCCGTTCCGCCAATGTCACCTCTCTCGTTCAGCAGGGGGGCGCGGGACGGTATGTAACCGGCGGTGTAGTCGGCACCCTGGTGATTCAAGGCGACTCGACGGCCAACCATGCAGGCTGGACGCTTGGTGTCATCTATTCGAACCCGGCGCTGCCCTTCCGAAACATGTCCCTTCGCGTGGGTGCGGTGCTTGTCCAGAGCACATCGGCTGGAGTAACGACCTCGATTACCGGGTTTGCTACGCCAGTATCGGGGTTGATCGGCGGCAGGGCGTTATTCAGCGCACAGGAAGGCGATGCGAACCGCTCGGGAGACCAGGCTCTGTTCGGCCCGACTTCCTCCCAACTGGGCGCTTTGTCGGGACCCAACAACTTTGCGAATAATTTTTTTGCATCCCAAATTAATAATGACGCCGGCCAGCTCGATACAACCGGCACCTTCGGCAACCGCAACCAGATGAACGGCAGTCCCGGAACCAACATCTCGGGCGGACGCCAGGGATGGGATATTACGAACGTCGATGTCTCCTCCCGGCTCGTCAACAATCAGACTTCGGCGGTGCTGACGCTCACCACATCGGGCGATGCCTACGTTGTCAATGCCAACGCCATCCAGATCGACATTAACGCTCCACGGATCAATGTGGTCAAAACAGCCAGCGCCGCAGGCGCCATTGTCGGCGATGTAATCAGCTATACGCTAGCCATCAGCAATACGGGCACCGCGGGCGCACTCAGCGCCGTCGTGTCGGATCTTCCCGTAGGCTCCGTGTTTGTTCCCGGCAGCGTCACGGTGGCCGGAGTAAGCCGGCCTTCCGCAGACATTACGGCAGGCATCTCGCTCGGAACCCAAACGCCAGATTCCTCTATCATAGTCACTTATCAGACCCGGGTGGCCGCTGTACCCAGTCCGCAGACGGCAAGCAACACGGCCAATCTGTCCTTTACCTTTCAGTCACTGGCCGGCGGACCGGTCATTCCCGCAGTAATTCCGTCCAACACGGTTAGCCTGCCCGTCTATTCACCCCAGCTCGCCATTGCCAAAAGCGCGGACCGCAGCGCGGTGACGGTTGGCGATACCGTAACCTATACACTGCTTGTAACAAACGGCGGCAACATATCGGCAAACGTCACGGTTACGGATAATATTCCGGCAGGCAGCACCCTGGTGCCCGGCAGCGTAACCGTAAACGGCACGCCTTCAGCCGGCAGTCCGGTCACCGGCATTGCCGCCGGCACGGTGCCCGCCGGAGGAACCTCCACTGTCCGGTTTCAGACGGTGGTAAATTCCCTGCCTGCTCCGCCGCAGCTTACCGACCAGGCGGCCGCCGCTTTTACGTTCATGACGCCGGACGGCCGGACAGTTCCGGGGAGCGCCGTATCGAACCCGCTAACGCTGCCCGTCTCCCTGCCGAACGTCACTGTACAAAAAACAGCCGGGTCCCTGGAAGCGGCAGTTGGAGATGTCTTCACTTATACATCAGTTGTATCCAATAGCGGCGGATCGGCGCTCTCCAACGTGATTCTGTCTGATCCGCTGCCGAATGGCGCCGTTTTTGTGCCCGGCAGTGTAACGGTTGGCGGAAGTCCGCGGTCTCAGGATCAGCCTGATACGGGAATTACCGTCGGTACGCTGGCTCCGGGCGTTACCGCCTCCGTGCAGTTTCAAGTCCGGGTAATCTCGCTGCCGGCCTCGGCCAATCTGGTCAACCGCGCTTCCGTCTCTTATTCGTCGGGGGCCTTGACAGGATCGGCGCTGTCCAATACAGCCGCTACCGCGGTTTATCAGGCACTTGTAGACGTGGTCAAAAGCGCCGGCACGCCAGAGGCTGCGGTAGGTGCAGCGGTGGTGTATACGCTGACTGTCCGGAACACTGGAAACCGCAGCGCCCAGACTGTGCTCACCGACACGATTCCCGGCGGAACAGCATTTACGGCTGGCAGTGTTACCGTAAACGGTACTCCCCGGCCGTCGGACTCTCCCGTATCCGGCATCAATCTTGGGGCAATCGAGCCAGGGGGCGTCCGCACCGTAACATTTCAGGTCACGGTACAGAGCTTGCCCAGCCCGGCTATCCTCAACAATCGGGGCCGTGCAGCCTACTCTTACTCGCTCCCGTCGGGGCGCGTTATCCAAGGAACCGCGGACTCCAATCTCGTCTCTCTGCCGGTTTCGGCACCCAATATCAGCCTTGGCAAAAGCGCCAGTGTGCAGACAGCCGGTCTCGGCGAAACGCTGACATACACGATCACCCTGAGCAACACGGGGAACGCGCCGGCCGCAAACACCTTGCTGTCGGACCCCGTACCGGCCGGAGCCGAGTTTGTGCCCGGCAGCGTCACGGTAAACGGGACCCCGCGTCCCGATGCGAATCCTCTCGCCGGAATCGCTCTCGGAACCGTTCCGGCCGGCAGCACCTACACCATCGCCTTTGCTGTCCGCACCATATCGCTCCCGCCGGAAGGCGAGCTTCGCAACCGCGCGGCGGTGTCTTATACCGCCGGCACATTAACGGGGTCATCATTCTCGAACACCGTGTCAACCCCCATGTTCGCACCGCTGATCGAGCTGGTCAAGACGGCCAGCGTGCAGACGGCGTCCGTTGGAAATACGTTTACCTACACGGTCAACATCCGGAATACCGGTAACATTGCCGCTCTGCTGAACCTGACCGACCTGCTTCCTCCTGAAGCCGTATTTGCCGTCAACAGCGTGCAGATTGGCGGCGTTCCGGTACCCGGCTACCAGCCGGACACCGGGATTCCGGTTGGTCCCCTGGCCGGAGGAGACGCCGTCGACGTCAGCTTTGTCGTTCAGGTCTCCAGCCTGCCGCCATCCCAGCAGCTGGTTAATCAGGCGAAAGCAACTTACCGGTATACCCTGCCGGATGGCCGTGAACTCACCGGCAGCGCAGGTTCCGGTGCCTTGACCGTTCCCGTGTCTGCTCCAAATGCAGCCTTGGTCAAGACCGTAAGCCCAAGTACTGCGGTAAACGGGGATACGCTCAGGTTTAGTCTTACGGTCACCAATACAGGAACCGCTCCTGTTTCCAATGTCGTCGTCAGTGATCCCTTGTTTCCCGGTTTGTCTCTTGTCTCCGGCAGCGTTACGGTGAACGGCGAATCCCGCCCGGCCGCCTCCCCGACTGCCGGCATTCCGATCGGCAGCCTGGCCCCCGGGGCTTCCGCCGCCGTTACATTTGAGGTGATAATCGCTATGCCGATCCCATCGCAGATCAGCAACCAGGCATCCGTCAGCTTCACATCAGGCACGTTTACCGGATCTTCCGCTTCCAACGTTACCGTTACACCGGTAACGCAGCCGCAAATTTCGGTGGTTAAACGCGCCAGCACCGCCGTTGCCACGCTTGGCGATACGATCGTTTACACGTTCACCATCGCCAATTCCGGCAATCTCGAAGCCAGCGTCGGCCTGCTGGATACGGTGCCTGCCGGGACGGCGTTTGTCCCGAACAGCATTATCGTAAACGGCGCGTCCCGGCCCGGCATTACGCCCGGCACCGGCATTCCGATCGGCATCGTTGCGCCGGGCGCAGCCGTAACCGCCAGCTTCTCCGTTGTTGTTGAATCAATCCCCTCGCCCCAGTTCGCAAGCAACCAGGCGACGGCCAACTATACCTACAGCCCGCCGGACGGACGGCTGCTGAGCGGGACGGTGCTGTCCAATACCGTGACCATTCCCATCTCTGCACCGAATATCACAGTCGCCAAAAGCACCGTTGCCACGGCCGCCGCTGTCGGGGAAACGGTCACTTTTAACGTCAATGTAACCAACAACGGCATCGGTGCCGTAACCGGAGCAGTGCTGAGCGATCCGCTGCCGCCAGGCTCTTCCTTTGTCCCAAACAGCGTGACGATCAACGGGGTTTCCTCACCGTCCCTTCAGCCTTCCAGCGGTATTCCGCTTGGCACGCTGCCGCCGAACAGCACTGTTCTGGTTGCGTATACGGTTCGCGTCGACTCCATTCCCGCAAGCGGACGGTTGACCAATACGGCAGCGGTCAGCTTTAGCGCCGGGGCATTCTCCGGGACCTCGCTGTCCAATACCGTGAATGTGCCTGTTTTTCAGCCGATTGTTTCGGCATCAAAAAGGGCGGATACCTCCGCGGCCACCGTTGGCGATACGATCGTCTATACGCTGACCTTCTCGAACAGCGGGAACTTTCCGGCGCAGCTGAACGTAACCGATACACTGCCGGCGGGCACGTCCTTTGTGCCGAACAGCGTGCTGCTGAACGGCTTTCCGCTGCCTCAGGCCAATCCGGCGACCGGCATTCCGGCCGGCACACTGGCCCCCGGGGCGGTAACGTCCGTCGTTTTTTCCGTGCTCGTCGAATCACTGCCTTCGCCGCAGACGTTGACCAACCAGGGAACCGGCGCCTTCAGCTTTACGCTGCCCGACGGGCGGACGCTCGGCGGAACGGCGCTTACCAACACGGTCAGCATCCCTGTATCCGCCCCCAACGTAAGCGTATCGAAGACTTCCTCGGCATCCGCTGCGGCTCCGGGCGACGTGATTACCTATACGGCGTCTGTGACCAACAGCGGAATTGCCGCCATCACCAGCGCCGTCTTCACCGATCCGCTGCCTTCGGGCTCCACCTTTGTCTCCGGCAGCGTCACCGTTGACGGAGAGTCCCGGACGGAGGCCAACCCGGCGACAGGCGTCCCGCTTGGAACCATTCCGCCGGGGGATACGGTAACGGTCAGCTTTAATGTCAGCGTGACGGGAGTTCCAGCTTCCGGACAGCTCACCAACCAGTCGTCCGTAAGCTTTACCTCCGGCGCTTTTTCGGGCAGCGCTTTTTCAAATACGGTCAGAACGCCGGTCTTTCAGCCCGTCATTACCGGCGTCAAAACCGCCGGAACACAACATGCGACAGAGGGAGACACGCTTTCGTTCACCGTCACCGTAAAGAACAGCGGCAATATCGCGGCGCTGGTTAGCGTAACCGATCCGATTCCGGCCGGGACATCGCTGGTGCCGAACAGCGTCCTGCTGAATGGTCTGCCGGTGCCGGGCGCCAATCCGTCCGCGGGCGTCTTTCTTGGCACGCTTGCTCCTTCGGCAAGTGCGGAGCTGACCTTCTCGGTCGTCATTGAGTCGCTGCCGCCGGGGCAGCTCATTTCCAACCAGGCATCCATTTCTTTCAGCTTCACACTGCCCGGCGGCCGGACCGTTACCGGTTCCACCGTCTCCAATACGGCAACCGTTCAGGTTTCCGCGCCGGATGTTACTTTGGTGAAAACCGCTTCGATTGCCAGCGCCGTAGTGGGAGACTCGGTCAACTACACCGTTACGGTGACGAATAACGGTATTGCGCCGGTCGATAATGTTGTGTTTAGCGACCCGCTGCCCGCATTAGCCGCTTTTGTTCCCGGCAGCGTGTCCGTAAACGGCAGCCCGCTGTCCGGCGCGAACCCCGAAACCGGGTTTACGGTCGGCACAATCGCACCGGGCAGCACGGCTACCATAAAGTTTAGCGTGATCGTTACCGGACTCCCGGATCCCGCTTCTCTCAGCAACCGGGCATCGGTTAGCTTCACTTCGGGCGCCTTTTCGGCTGTGTCCTATTCCAACACGCTTGTTACGCCGGTGTTCCAGCCGATTATTACGCTCCGGAAGCTGGCGGATACAGCTAACGTAACCGTCGGTAATACCGTCAACTACACAGTTACGGTCGCCAACTCCGGGAATCTTCCGGCCGTGGTAACGGTTTTTGATCCACCGCCTACCGGCGCATCATTTGTTGAGAACAGCGTGCTGGTGAATGGAGTGCCGCAGCCGGGGGCTGACCCGTCGGCCGGCATTTTAATCGGTACCGTCCAGCCGGGCCAGACCCAGACGGTCGCCATTACGCTAATAGCGGCAGTCGAGTCCCTGCCAACTCCCCAGCAGCTGGTGAACCAGGCATCCGCCACCTTTACCTTTACGCCGCCGGACGGCAGACAACTTACCGGTTCGGCAGTATCCAATGTCGTCACCATTCCGGTCTCCTCGCCGGATGTATCCGTGGTCAAGAGCACAACGGCGGTTGACGCGGTAGTCGGCGATATTATTACGTACCGGAATGTCGTGACAAATAACGGCATTGATCCGGTCACGGGCGTGGTACTGGTCGATCCGATTCCGGCGGGCAGCGAATTCATTTCCGGCAGCGTCGTTGTGGATGACGTTCCAAGACAGTCGGCTTCGCCGGCGGCGGGTATTCCGATTGGCACGCTGGCACCCGGCGCTTCCTCGGTCGTCACCTTCCAGGTTCGGGTGGTCGAAACGCCCCCCTCGGCGACATGAGTGAGGGAGAACGCTACTCTCCCGCGTTGACCAACCGCTCGCTCATCCGGTTTACGCGGGGAAACGGTTCGGATGGAATCGCCTTTTCCAATGAGGTGCGAACGCCCGTCGAAGGGGGCAGCTTTGACCTCCAGAAGTCCGTCAGTCCGGCGGCGGCGGGTCTGGGAGACGCGATCACGTACACGCTGACCCTTACGAACCAAGGATATACGTACGCCGAAGCCGTTCTGTATGACGATCTACCGGAAGGCACCGCCTTCGTCGCCAATAGCGTCCTGGCTGCCGGCGTTCCGCTGGCGGGAGCTTCGCCGGTTACAGGCATTCCGGCAGGAACCGTTGCGCCAGGGACCGCAGTAACCGTGTCGTTTCAGCTCGTGGTGACCGGCCTTGGGCAGCGGACGGAGCTGGCCAACCAGGCCTGGGCCACTCTCCGTTACGAAACGGAAGGCGGCCGCGAGGTGGTGCAGCGCGTTGAATCGAATGTGGCTAATGTTGGGCTGCGTACCCGCCGGCTGGACGCAGATCTCACCGCTGCTACCTCCTCCACCTTCGTCGGTGATGCCGTAACCTTCCGGCTGGTGCTGCGCAACGGCGGCAACGAACCTTTGACCGGCATAACCGTCCGGTTTACGGCGTCGGCGGGCGCAGCCTTCCTGCCCGGCAGCGTCATCATTGGCGGGGTATACAGCCCTGCCGCCGATCCTTGGGCGGGCATCGGGCTGCCGCAGCTGGCTCCGGGCGGAACAGTCACCCTGTCTTTTCAGGTTCGTGTAACGGAGCTGCCGCCGGACCGCAGGCTGAATGTCTACGCTGAAATCGCCTACCGTTCGGCCGGATCATCCACGCTGATTGCTAACGCGGAAGCAAGCGTCACGATTATTCAGCCGGGCATTTCCATCCAGCAAAATACAGGGCCTTGCGCAGCCCCGCCGGGCAGCAGTCTCCTCTGCGAATATATCGTTGTCAACCAGGGAACTTACGCAGCCGAATGTGTGTTGACCTGCGAGCTGCCGCCGGAAATTCTGTTCGAGTGGGACAGCGCAGCCTGTGACGGCATACCGCTGCCCGGCGCGCATCCGCAGGACGGTATCCCGCTTGGTATCATCCCGGCGGGCGCTTCTGTCCGGGTCACCTTCTCGGTGCGCCTGCCCCGGCTTGAACCGATGCCCGGCAACGCCTTTTGCATAGAGGCTGCGGTCCGGTATACCTTTGTTCTTGCCGACGGCCGTTCCGTCAGCATGACGGCCGGTTCCAGTCCTCTGTGCGTAACCATAGCCGGACCTGAACTTACGGTGCGGCTGAACCTGTCGCCCTCCATTACTGAAAGAGGCGGCAGAGTTGCCGTTTCCGTCACCGTCCGCAGCGGCGGGAATGTCCCGGCGCGGGTCGTGTTAAGCGGATTAATTCCCGAAGGAACCCGGCTGGACCCCGGTTCACTGACCGCGGAAGGGAACGCTGTACCGGATATTCCGGCAGGCGGCGTCCTGGAGCCCGGAACGATCCAGGCGGGGCGGGAACTGCATGCCGGATACCGGCTGATTGCCGGCGATGAGGCCTACGGGGTTATCCGCTGGCGTGTGCTGGCCATCGCCAGCTACAGCGTAGGCGGAACCCTGTTTACTGAAGACATCCGCTCAAACCGGGCCGTTTTGACCATCGAAGAAGCGGACGAATAAGCGCGGATGCCTGTGGAAAGGCGATTTTGCCGGACCCAAGCAGATCGAATCCGCTCCATATGCCGGACGGTGCAGACCGAATCCGCTCCATATGCCGGCTCCGCAGACTAAATTGGCTCCCTGCGCCGGGCAGCGCATCCCGTATGGTTAACCAGCCGGGTGATACCGGCCAGTTCCATTTTTTGAACTGGATCAGTCGGAGAATCAAACAGCGCATTCCGCCAAAGAGCCCGAACATTTTTTGCCGCATCGCGAATATACTAGCCTTACCCCCTTTCAAAATTAAAGGCGATATCCATGCTCAGGAGGTGATCGGCATGCCGGAATCCCATTCGTCCGGACCGTTTTCTTTTGTCGTCTCCAAAGAAGACTGGTCGCTCCACCGCAAAGGCCATCAGGATCAGGAGCGCCATCAGCACAAAGTGAAGGAAGTCATTAAGGCCAATCTGCCGGACCTGGTCACCGAAGAAAACATTATTTTGTCCGGTGGAAGACAGATCGTCAAAGTCCCGATCCGCAGCCTCGACGAGTACCGGATCATTTACAATTACCGCAAGCAGAAGCATGTGGGTCAAGGTGACGGGGACAGCCAGGTTGGGGATGTGCTGGGAAGAGAACCCGCCCAGGCCAGCCCAGGCAAAGGCGAAAAAGCGGGCGACCAGCCGGGGCAGGACACCGTGGAAGCCGAAGTTGATCTGGAGGATTTGGAGGACATTTTGTTCGGGGAGCTGGAACTGCCGAATCTTAAGCCCAAGGACAAGGACGAACTGGAGTCCCATTCCATTGTTTTTAACGATATCCGCAAAAAAGGGATGATGTCGAACATCGACAAAAAGCGCACGCTGCTGGAGAACCTCCGCCGTAACGCCAACGCAGGACGCCCGGGAATCCACGCGATCAGTCCCGACGATCTCCGCTACAAAACCTGGGACGATAAAACGCTGCCCCATTCAAACGCTGTGATTTTGGCGATGATGGACACTTCAGGGTCCATGGGTAATTTCGAGAAATACTGCGCCCGCAGCTTTTTCTTCTGGATGACCCGGTTTCTGCGGCGTCAGTATGAGCAGGTGGAAATCGTGTTCCTTGCCCATCATACGGAAGCAAAGGAAGTGGGCGAACAGGAGTTTTTTACGCGCGGGGAAAGCGGAGGAACGATTTGTTCTTCGGTTTATCAAAAAGCGCTGGACATTATCGACGCCAGGTACCCTCCAGCCAAATACAACATTTATCCTTTCCATTTCTCGGACGGCGACAATCTCAGCTCCGACAATGAACGCTGCGTGAAGCTGATCGGCGAGCTGCTGAAACGCAGCAATCTGTTCGGCTACGGCGAGGTGAACCAGTACAACCGCAGCAGCACGCTGATGGCTGCCTACAAGAACATCAAGCACGAGCAGTTTATGTATTATGTCATCAAGGAAAAAAAGGAAGTGTACCTGGCGCTGAAGTCCTTTTTTCATAAAAGGGAGGGCGCACCGTCCGCTTGATCATGGGTTAGCAGATTTGTCTGCTCGACGGGTTGCGGGTTCGGCTGATCAACGGATTCAGCTGGTTTGCCCTATCCTTCTGTAAAAATAACAGGCCCCTAAGTCCGCGTGTTCGCGGACCTTGGGGCCTGTGTTCAATTCGGACGTATCGGTTCGGCGCCCGCTGCTGACCTGCCGGCTCGCTTCCTGCTCTGCAAGGCCCCACCGGTTCTGTCCTTTCACCTTGCGTCCGTTAATCGTGCCTAGGCAGGTCTGTTCGTCCGGTCCGCTAGTCCGGTTCATTAGTCCGGTCCACTAGTCCGGTCCGCCAGTTCGGTCCGCTAGTCCGGTCCGTTTGCTCAGCGTCCGTTAACCGAGCTATAAATCAGCTCTCCGCTTGGAAATCAGGCGCGAAACCCTTTCAGCGACTCCCGCAGCTGCCCGGCCAGCTCCTCCAGCCTGCCCGACAGGGCGACCAGCTCTTCGCTGACCGAAAACTGCTTCGAGGACATGCCGGCCACCTCCCGGGTAGATGCGCCGGTCTGTTCCACAATCGCCCCGACGCCCTCCAGCGATTCCGCCAGCTGCCGCTGCGTCTCCAGCATCCCGGCAGCTGCGGCCGAGGATTCGGCGATCCCCCGGGCCGTGCGCTCCATCTCCGCCTTGACCTCCGCAAATGCCTCCGCCGTCTCCCGCACCGATTCGATCTGCTCGCGGAACAGCGGAGCGGCTTCGTTCACCGCCCGCACCGTCGTCTCGATCTCCCGCTGGATCGATTCGGTCATCTCCGAAACCGAGCGGATCGAATCGCCGGATTGTGCGGCAAGGCCGCGGATTTCTCCGGCGATGACGCCGAACCCCCGGCCGGATGCTCCGGCCCGGGCCGCTTCAATCGATGCGTTCAGCGCCAAAATATGCGTCTGCTTCGTCACGGCGACCAGCGGCGTAAGAATGTTATAGATCTGCCCGGCACTCCGCTTCAGCTGGTCGGCGGTCGACTGGATGCTGTCCATCACTGCGGCCGCGGTTTCGCTGCGCCGCACGAGCTCCTCCATACGTTCCGCCGCCCCGTCGCTTATATTCACGACGCGCACTGCCGCATGGTCGATCGCTTCGTTCTGCCGGACGACCTCCTCCGTTCTTGCGCCCATGGCCTCCACGCTCATGATGCTCTGCTCGGCTTCTTCTCCCAGCCGCTCGGCCCCGGCAGCAATTTCCCGCGTGGCCGCGGCCACTTCCCCTGCGGTCGAGGAGGTCGTACGCGAGACGCGGGCAAGCTCGTCGGAGGTCGCCAGGACCGCGTCCGCCGCCGTTCCGCTCTGCCGGGTGAGCAGGGCGATCCGTTCCATCATGCGGTTGAAGCTGTGCCCGAGACGGCCGATTTCATCCCGGCTTCTGAAGTTTGTCCGCACCAGCAAATTGCCCTGCTCCCCTTCTTCCATCAGCATGGCCAGCTGGCTGATCGGACGGCCCACCATCCGGACAAGCAGCAGGCCAATCAAGCCGGCAATAAGAACAGAGGCAAGCAATACAGCGAGCGTAAGATAAAGCAGCCGGTCTGCTTCCTGGGTAAAATCGCGGATAGGCGCATGGCCCACAAGTGTCCAGCTGCCCGCCCGCAGCGGCTGATAGACGCCAAGCTGCGGCTCTCCCGCGCCGTCATCCGCCTTAAAGGAATGCGGAGCGGTGTCCGCGCTGCCCGCCGGCGGCCGGATGTCCGCAGGTTGACCGAGCAGCTCCGTCTCCGCCGCATAAACTACTGTGCCGTCCGTATCCAGCATCCGGACATGGCCCGAGTCGCCGATATGCAAATTGGACAGCACCTGGGTCAGCGCCGAGCTTTTGATTTCAATCAGCATGTAATACTCCTCGTCCGGTTTTTGCATATTGCGCAGCAGCCGGCCCATTGTCATGGATGGCTCACCGTAAGCATCAAAAAAACCTTTGGGCAGAACAGGAAACCACACCGGGTTGCCTTTGGCTGCTTCAATTTTGGCGATACGGGCTTTGACCGCATCATCCGTGCGAATCCCGCTTACACCGCCAGATTTGTACGACTCGGGCTCGGCCAGCGACTTGGCGACCAGCCTGACCCCCAGCAGCCGCTCATCCGCGCTTTTGACCGCATCCAGCTTCTTGCGGATCCGGTCCTCGGCAGCGGTTCGTTCCACCGTACCGGTTCCGGGTCTGTGAACCACAGCGATATCCTGCTTCAGCACAGCGTCTACAGCAAATTGTCTCGACAGCGCTTCATATTCGGCAAGCAGAAAATCAAGCTTATCGCCCGCCTGCACGATGGATTGCTGTGAAGCGGCCGCCACCTTGTCGGTAATCAGCCGTTTGGCCTGACCGTAAGAGGCGAACCCCAGCGCGGACGATAAACCTACTATAGTAACAAACAAAATCGCAAACAATTTCACGCCAACAGACCGGAACCGGATAACCCCCATATTTCCTGACCCTCTCTCTTATGGTATGTACTTCCAACTCCAAAATCAGAAGAAAAAGTACAGCCCGGCAGGCGACGCCGTGCTGTACTTGTATGCCGTACTATGCTGCGGTTGGGCGTGAATAAGCCAGTCTCTATTCCTTTGCTGTGGACCCGGGTCATTTCCGCTGGATCCGGCTGGGGAATTAGAGCTCCTTGCCCGTCAGCCCTTGCTTGCCCCTGCCGTCAGCCCGTCAACCAGCAGCCGCTGCAGGAACATAAACAAAATCATGATCGGCACGGCGATCAAAACCGCACCGGCGGCGAACAACGTAAAGTTTGTATTTTGGTTGCTGTTCACCATATCCCACATGCCGACCGCAACCGTCCAGTTCTCTTTCGTGCGCAGCACCAGACGGGCAAAAATGAAATCAACCCATGGTCCAACGAACTGCAGCAGGGCGATATAGGTCAACATCGGTTTGGACAGCGGCAAAATAATCCGGGTAAAAATACCGAAGTTGCTCGCCCCGTCGATCCGCGCCGCTTCATCCAGCGACCGCGGAATCGTATCGAGGAACCCTTTGGCGATCAGCGTGCCGCCGAGCGGCGCACCGGCCGAATACACCAGAATAAGCGCCATATGGGTATCCAGCAGATTAAATTCCTTCAGCAGCAGGTAAATGGCGATCATACTCATAAACCCGGGGAACATGCCGAGAATGAGCAAGGTCGACAGCGCGGTTTTACGGATTTTGAACCGGAACCGCGACATCGCATAACTGGTCAAAAGCGTCAGGAATACGCCGATAATCATCGAAAACAAAGCGATTTTCAGGGTGTTCATGTACCAGGTGCCGAACATGTAGACAGGTGAAGTGAACAGCTCTGTGTAATGAGCGAAGGTGAACTGCTCGGGAATAAACGTCTTGCTGTACAGCGATTTGCCCGGCCGCAATGAGGACAGCAGTATCCAGAGTGCAGGATACAAGGCGATTACCGATAAAATAATCAACATAATATAACTGGCCGACAACCTAACAATTTTGCTGAACTTACGTCCGCTCATTGGATCATATCCTCCTCTTGGAACGACTTGGTCCGTCTGTAGTTGTAAATGGAGAAGGAAGCTACTATCAGGAAGATAATAATGCCGACAGCGGACGCCATGTTGTATTTGTTTTGGTCAAGCGTCAATTTATAGAGCCAGGTAACCAGCAGGTCTGTGGAACCGGCGTACTGATAGTCGCCTTTGACGGGATTGCCGCCTGTCAGCAGGAAAATGGCGTTAAAGTTATTGATATTGCCGGCAAACTGCATAATTAGCGTCGGAGCTGTCGAGAACAAAATCATCGGCAGCGTAACAATCCGGAATTTTTGGTAAGCTGTTGCGCCATCTACTTCCGCCGCTTCGTACATGTCGCGCGGAATGGTCGTCAGCACGCCCATGACCAGCAGCATGGAGACCGGAATCCCTACCCACATATTTACAACAATGACCGTCACCTTCGCCCAGAACGGATCAGTCAGCCATGGCAGGCCGTCCAGACCAAAGTAGCCGAGATACTGGTTGATCGGTCCGAATTGTCCATTAAAAAGATTGCGCATCAAAAGCAGCGAAATCAGCTGCGGAATGGCATAAGGAATGATCAGAATTACACGCCACATGCCTTTGAAGCGGATGCCTTGCTGGCTAATCAGCAGCGCGACGAGAATGCCGCCGAAATAAGTGGTCACCGTGGACAGCACGGCCCAGATAATCGTCCAAGTTAAGACACCATAAAAAGTAGAACTCCAAGTTTTGAGGACCAGTAGATTTTGGAAAGTCTCAAAGCCGACCCAATCCACCAGTTTGGCTGGAGGCATGTGATTAGGCGCGGAATAGTTGGTGAACGCAAGCATCACCATGAACACAATCGGCATTACAGTAAAAAACAAAATGCCGATGCCCGGCAGAATTAAAAAGCTTTGGGCAAATTTATAATCCAAAATGAAACGGACCGATTGCTTGAAGTTGTTGGGTTTATGTCCTGCCTCACGGGCGGCTCCCGTGCGGTAGGCGTCCTTGATATTCATAATAAACGCCACCAGAAAAACCAACAGAACCAGAAGCGTAATCAAGCTCTGAATCAAAATGAAGATGGAATGGTCCCCTTGAACCATTTTGGTGACGCCGTTAATTTTGCGCAGGGCGCTTGGCGCATCGCCAAGTGTTGCAATGCCCCATAAGGCTCTGCCTAAATTATTGATGAAATAATAAACGGAAACGGCTTCCACCGCTAGAAAAATGATGCCTTTGATGAATTGGCGGTTATATATTTGTCCCAATCCCATAAACAGGGTTGACAGTATCGCGGCGTTTGTCCGGTGTCGCTGCATTTCCCTTCCGTTCTCCTCTCCTGGAAATCGAAGAACCGCCCGCCGCCACTACTGGCGGCGGGCAGTCAGGATTCCACTGTGTACTAGTATTGTTCGCCTCTAGTGACGCGGGACAGGATCTTGATTTTCTAGCTTAATACTCAGCGTAATACTTCAATGTCAAGCATTACCGGAGTACCAAGTTGTCCGTAATCCTGTCCGCAGGGTGGAATTACTGCGCAGACGCACCGTTGTTCAGGTCTTTGATCTGTTGAACGGCTTTATCCATTGCCGCTTTCGGATCTGCGTTGTTATCCCAGATTTCCGGCAGGGCCGCGTTCACTGGACTCCATACATTGGACATTTCCGGAATGGACGGCATGGGCTGGGAGTGCTTCGTCTGTTCTGCAAACGCGGAAACGTACGGATCGTTTTTGACCTGCGGGTCTTCAAGAGCTTCCAGGTTCGTCGGAACGGAACCTACCGTCTTGTTCAGGAGAAGCTGGGACTCTTTGCTGCTTGCAAATTGGGCATACAGCTTGGCGGCGTTCGGATACTGCGTAAAGGAGTTGACGCCGTAAATTTTAACGCCGGAGAAGGTAATACCCGGTTTACCGTCGATGGACGGGATTGCGGCTACGCCAAGGTTATCGCCAAGCGCTTCTTTGTAAGCGCCAAGCTCCCACGGGCCGTTGATGTCCATCGCCACGTCGCCGGAAGCAAACAAGCTGCGTTTGATGTCAGGGTTGATGTCCCCGCTCTTGATCGGCAGCACTTCTTTCAGCTTGACATACGTTTTTAGACCTTCGATCGCTCCGTCATTAGCCAGACCGATATCATCTTTGTCGGTGCCGTCTTTGCCAAACAGGTAACCGCCGGTGGTCGCGATAAACGGATAGTTGAAGTACATGTTGCCCGTTTCCCACATAATGCCGTAGCGGTTTTTTGCTTTATCGGTGAATGTCTTGCCGAAAGCGATCAGCTCATCGAACGTTTTTGGCGCTTCTTTGACGATCGATTTATTGTAATACAAAGCGGTTGTTTCAGCCGCTCTCGGATAGCCGTAGAGCTCTCCGCCATACGAAGCGCCGAGAATCGAGGCTTCCGTGTTGTTCGCCTTTGTCTCTTCGCCGAATATGTCGTTCGGCAGCAGCAGGCTTGCGCTAGCCGCATTGCCCAGATGGTCGTGCGGAATGACGACGACGTCAGCGGCCAATCCGGACGGTCCGTCCTGGGACAGCTTGCCGACCTGATCCGGAATCCCTACTTCTTCGATTTTTACAGGAACATTGTATTTCTCTGTAAACTTCTTGGCGATTTCTTCGGTAAATTTCCGTTCTTCTTTACTTTCCCATACTGTGAGGGACGCCCCTTCTTCCGGAAGCACTGCTGCATCCGACGGAGCAGCATTGCCGCCTGCATTGCCTGCAGTTCCCTGTGTTGCCGCAGGTGCATCTGTAGCAGTCGCGTTGTTGCCCCCGTTATTTCCCCCAGAGCCGCAAGCCGTAATTGACAGCGCCATGGAGAAAGCCGAAACGAGTACCATCATCTTTTTTAACTTCATTGCTTTAACCCCTCCCAATTTGTTTAACCTGCAAAATTAGATGCCGGCCGATCATGGAAATTGCGCAAACGATTCCACAAGAGGCAAAAAAAAAGTGTATTTTAACTCTCCCTCTTATGTATCCGCTTTATTTATTGTGGAAAGCGCTTCATTCCTGTACCCATCATACACTAAGGGGCGGGAAATGCAAAAACGTTTGCACTTGCCATATTCGGCTAAAAACAATCAATTTCGGAACAAAGATAATAATTATCTCCCGATTTTACAATATTCCTTCGTTTATCTTCTATTTGTTGATCCAACAAACAAAGGAAAACCGGTTTCACACCAATGATTTCTTTTCCGTGTTTTCAGGTCAGTCCAGCTCACTTTCGCTCTTTGCAAAAGCAGGCATTATTTGTAAGCGTTTATCATTTGTGCAATGGTTTGTACAAAATCATTGAAAGCCCTCTCCACCCGTGCTATAATCCGATACCGATAGGGCTGGAGGCTTCATTCGCGCTCAGCCCACACTCAATTTGAAGGCGCTGCTCATCTGATCAAGGTGCATCCTCGGCTGTTTGTCCGCCGGGAGTGCGCCTTTTTTTGCGGCCGCCTTCCTGTCCTGCCCGCCCTACATATTTTTATTTCACAGGAGGTTTGATCCCCATGCTGTTAGAAGCGATTTATCACCGTCCCAAACTGAACTGGTCGTATGCTTACGACGAACGCACCATTCACCTTCGCCTGCGTGCCAAAAAAGGTGATCTCACGGAGGTGTACGCCTTTGCCGGCGACAAATACGCCTGGGATGCCACCAAAGAGCTGATCCCGATGCATGTGTTCGCTTCCGATTCGATGTTTGACTATTGGGAATGCGAGGCGGTTCCGCCTCACCGGCGGCTGAAGTATGGATTTTTGCTGCAAAAAGACGAAGAATCCATTTGGATGACGGAAAACGACTTCACACCAAACCGTCCCCTGAATCCTAACCGGCTGTTCGAATTTCCCTACATCAACCGAATCGATATCTTTACTCCGCCGGAGTGGGTCAAGGATACGGTGTTTTATCAGATTTTTCCCGAACGGTTTGCAAATGGCGACCCGTCCCGCACTCCGCAAAACGCGCAGCCATGGGGCGGCACCCCCGAAGTAGACAATTATTTTGGCGGCGATCTGCAGGGCGTAATCGATCATCTCGACCATTTAGAGGAGCTCGGTATCACTGGTATTTACTTCTGCCCTATTTTCACGGCGCGGACAAACCATAAATACGACACGGAAGATTACATGCAGATTGATCCGGCATTCGGGGATCTGGATGTACTGAAACGCCTGGTCGCAGCCTGCCATGAACGGGGAATCCGTGTGCTGCTGGACGCAGTATTCAATCATTCGGGAAGCACATTTGCCCCATTCAGGGATGTGCTGGAGAACGGGGAACGTTCCCGCTATAAAGACTGGTTCCATCTGAACGAATTCCCGGTTGCCGCACCGGATGGCATTCCCAATTATGACGCGTTTGGCTTTGTCGCTTCCATGCCGAAGCTGAATACAGAGAACCCTGAGGTGAAGCAATACCTGCTTGATGTTGCCACCTACTGGATCCGGGAAGCCGATATTGACGGCTGGCGGCTCGACGTTGCCAATGAAGTCGATCATGAATTCTGGCGGGATTTCCGCAAGGCCGTTAAAAAAATCAAACCCGACGCTTATATCCTCGGCGAAATCTGGCACGAATCGGCTCCTTGGCTCGAAGGCGACAAGTTCGACGCGGTGATGAACTATCCGACCACCGAGTCGGTCATCGACTTTTTCCTGAAAGGCGAGCTCGACGCAGCAGAATTTGCGGGCAGTATCGGCCGTCAGCTGGCGCGTTATCCCCGTCAAGCAAACGAAGTCGCATTTAATCTGCTGGACAGTCACGATACCCCCCGGCTGCTGACATTGGCAGGCGGCAATCTGAACAAAATGAAGCTGGCCTCCTTGTTCCTGTTCACCTACATGGGGACGCCTTGCATTTATTACGGCGATGAAATCGGACTGGACGGCGGTGAAGATCCGGGCTGCCGGAAATGTATGGTCTGGGAAGAGGACAAACAGGACCGGGCTCTGTTCGAGTATTACCAAAAGCTGATTCGGATGCGTAAAGCTCATCCGGCGCTGCGCACCGGCACGATGACCTTCCTAGAAGCCGGCCGCGGCCGCAGCAAAATCGCCTACGAACGCAGACTGGACGACGAGTCCCTCATTATCCTGATCAACGCGGACGAAACCGCTCAGTCATTTGCCCTTTCCGTAGAAGACAAGCATTGGGAGAATGTATGGGACGGCACTTCTCACACCGCTGTCCGGGGCAAGCTGAACCTGAAGCTCCCTGCTTACGGCTTCGCCGTCCTCAGCGCCCGGCCGTAACCGTAACAACAGCCGTTTCAATCACTCGTTTTAAGCCGCCGGGCGGAAGTTTTCCGTCCGGCGGTTTGGCGATTTGTTGGACCACAGCCAGGTAACGGAGCCGGACCTTGCTGAAGATCAGCGAAAATTGGCAGGCCGGCTAAGCCGACAACACTGGCTAAGCCGACAACGGCAGGCTTCTACGCCAAGTGCAGCGAAGCTTCGTGGAATTTGTAAGCTGCACAGTAACGGGCAGCATACGCATACTTCCCTAGACAGGTAACGGAGCGGCCCGGAGGCAATTTGGAACTGTAGGAGCGAACGCGTTCGCCTTTGTTTTCGGATTTCTACAGCAATCCTGATTCAATCAAGGAAATCCGAAAACAACAGCGACCGGAAGTCCAAACTTGCCGCAGGAGCGGCGCAGCTTGCCTGTCCCACTCGAAGTCCAAACTTGCCGCAGGAGCGGCGCAGCTTGCCTGTCCCACTCGAAGTCCAAACTTGCCGCAGGAGCGGCGCAGCTTGCCTGTCACTCGAAGTCCAAACTTGCCGCAGGGACGGCGCAGCTTGCCTGTCACTCGAAGTCCAAACTTGCCCCTGCGACACCTCAGCTTTATCTGTTTCCACGCAGGTCCGGCACAGCTCTACCTGTCTTTTCACAGATTTTATGCAAAATCCTCATTTACAATCTTCGGCAGTTCGATTAAGATAACTGTGTAAAGCAAACGGTTCCATAAAGGAGGTTTCGATTACGGTTACCATAAAGGATGTAGCCCGGAAGGCCGGCGTATCGCCATCTACCGTTTCCCGGGTTCTGTCCAATCATCCCAGAATCAGCCTGGAAACCTCCCGCAAAGTGAAGTCCATAATGGAGGAAATGGGTTACCATCCCAATATTATGGCGAAAAGCCTTGTCTCCAAGACGACCAACAGCATCTGTATTATTTTGCCGAAGCCTGCGGAAGAACTGTTCTCCAATCTGTTCTTCATGGAACTGATTCGCGGGATCGTTACGCAGGCCAGCCGTGCCGGCTACGACGTGCTCATCAGCTCCGGCGCCAACGAAAAGGAAGAGCTCGAATCGGTCTCCCGGCTGCTGAAGGGACGACGGGTGGACGGCGTGATTTTGCTCTATTCCCGCAAAGACGACGCAGTCATCGACTTTCTTCGCAGCAATGGCTATCCCTTTGTACTGGTGGGACGCAGCGATAAGTACGATGATATCCTGTCGGTCGATACGGATAATGTGATGGCGGCGTTTGACGCCACAAGTCATCTGATTTCGATGGGACACCAGCGGATCGGGTTCGTCAGCGGACCGCCAAATCTGATTGTTTCCCGGGACCGGCTGGAAGGTTACCGTCAAGCAATGGCCAAGCACGGCCTGGAAATTCGGCAGGAGTGGATCGTCGAAGGCGAGTTTTTGCAGGACAGCGGGTACCGGGCGATGTCATTTTTTATGAATCTGCCGAACCGCCCCACCGCCCTTGTGGTTGTGGACGACATGGTTTCCTTCGGCGTGCTGCGCGGACTGAACGAGCTGAAATTTTCGGTTCCCGAAGATTTATGCCTGGTCAGCTTTAACAATATTCCTATTTCCGAGCTGTCTTCGCCGCCGATCAGCAGTATCGATATCGGAATTTATCATTTGGGATACACCGCTTCCCAGGTGCTGATCCAAACGATACAAGAAACCGAAGCAGGCGCCGGTTACACGAACCGGTTTATTATTCCCCACCGGCTGGTGGTGCGCGAATCGTCCATGCATTCGCCGGGCAAGAACTGACGCGACAGGTAAGCCGAGCATTTATCCGAAATCAAATAAATGAAGCCTCCTTCCTTTGCTTCATTTATTTTTTTGGCGGATCGTTCAAACGTTTGCGCTAATTATTTACTCCGCGTATCTCGCGGACAGGAGGTTAAGTTGTGACGGAAATCAAAGCATGCATTTTTGACCTGGACGGCGTGCTGGTCGACACCGCCAAATATCATTTTATCGCATGGCGTGAGCTGGCCGACCGGCTCGGCTTTGTCTTTACGGAGCAGGACAACGAGCGGCTGAAGGGCGTCAGCCGGGCCGCTTCGCTGGATATTTTGCTGGAAATCGGCGGGTTGTCCTTTTCTCCGGAAGAAAAGCTGGAGCTTGCCGAGTCAAAAAACAGCCGTTATGTGGAATATATTACGGCGATGGACGCCTCCGAGATTTTGCCCGGAGCGCTGGAGCTGCTGCGGGAATGCCGGGCTAACGGGATTCGGACAGCGCTTGGTTCGGCCAGTAAAAACGCCGGCCTGATTCTGAACAACACCGGATTGTCCCCTTACTTCGACGTTATTGTCGACGGCAACCGCACCTCGGCCGCCAAACCGGATCCCGAAGTCTTTTTGCTTGGCGCCCGGGAGTTAGAGATTGATCCCGCCGCCTGCGTTGTCTTCGAGGATGCGGAAGCCGGAATCGAAGCCGCTTCCCGCGCAGGGATGCGGAGCGTTGGCATTGGCCGTCCAGAGCAGCTGGGGGCCGCCAATTGGGTTGTTCCATCGCTGCGGGACTTTTCTGTAACGAAGCTTCAGCAGTTTTTTGCAAACGTTTGAACTAATTCATTGTTTATTCCATGATCCGCAGACCGGACATTTTATAAATCAGAACCGGTACGGATTCATTTATTACCTGCAAAATGCTCATCTTACTAAAGGAGTCGGATAACGTGAAACAATACTTAAAAATCGACGAGTGGTCCATTATCGAGGAGACGTTTGACCCGCAGGCTCATGAGATTTCCGAAAGCATCTTCAGCATCGGCAACGGCCATATGGGCGGACGCGCGAATTTTGAAGAACGTTACAGCGGCCCCAGTCTTCAGGGCAGCTATATGGCCGGCGTCTACTATCCGGACAAAACCCGGGTCGGCTGGTGGAAAAACGGCTATCCGGAATACTTCGCCAAAGTGCTGAACAGCACCAACTGGATCGGCATCGACGTGGAAATCGGCGGTCAGCCGCTTGACCTGGCCCGCTGCGAAGTAACGGACTTCCGCCGGGAACTCAACATGAAAGAAGGCACGCTCTCCCGCAGCTTCAATGCCAAGCTGGAAGACGGCAGCGAAATCCGGGTTGAAGCGATCCGTTTCGTCAGCATGGCCCGCCGCGAGATCGGCGCGATCCGGTATGCGGTAACCTCACTTAATTTTGAAGGTGAGCTGGCCTTGACGCCTTATCTGGACGGCGATGTGAAGAACAAAGATTCCAACTATGACGAAAAATTCTGGAACGAAGTAGAGCGGCAGGCCGGCCCGGACGGCGGAATTTTGACACTGAAGACAAAAAAACTCGATTTTCACGTCACGTCGGCTATGGCCTTTGACCTGGCGATGAACGGCGAACCGGTCCAGGTGGAGACACAGACGTCGGAACGCGAAAAATACGTGGGCGTTACCGCCGGCGTGCAGGTTAAGCCTGGGGACCAGGTGGTAATTTACAAATATGCGGCAAACGTTACTTCCCGCAATTACGGCCTTGGCCAGTTAACCGAAGCCGCCTCCGCGGCGCTTGCTTCCGCCCGGGAAGCCGGTTTCCTCGCCCTTTTGGCCGAGCATACGGACAGCTGGAGAGACAAGTGGAAGGAAAGCGACATTATCATTGAAGGCGACCCGTCCGCGCAGCAGGGCATCCGGTTTAATATTTTTCAGCTTAACCAGACGTACACGGGTGACGACGACCGCCTGAACATCGGCCCTAAAGGTTTCACCGGCGAAAAATACGGCGGCAGCACCTATTGGGACACCGAGGCGTATTGCGTACCGTTTTATCTCAGCACAGCCGATCCGTCGATCTCCCGGAATCTGCTGATTTACCGCTACAAGCACCTGGAGAAAGCTAAAGAAAACGCCCGCAAGCTCGGCTTCACCAAAGGCGCGCTGTACCCGATGGTCACAATGAACGGGGAGGAATGCCATAACGAGTGGGAAATTACGTTTGAGGAAATTCACCGGAACGGCGCCATCGCCTATGCGATTTACAACTATGTGAACTACACCGGGGACAAAGCTTACTTGGGGCAATACGGACTTGAGGTCCTGGTCGAAATTTCCCGCTTCTGGGAGGAACGCGTGCATTATGCGCCGCACCGGGATAAATATGTGATGCTTGGCGTGACCGGCCCCAACGAATATGAGAACAACGTGAACAACAACTGGTATACGAACCGGATCGCCGCCTGGACGATGGAATATACGCTGGAAACGCTGGCTTATCTTCAGGAGAACGAGCCTGCCCGTTACGCCGAGCTGGTCGACAAGCTGGAGCTTCAAGCCGTTGAAACGGAGAAATGGACCGAAATTATCGGTAAAATGTACTACCCGGTCGACGAAGAACGCGGTATTTTCCTGCAGCAGGACGGATTCCTGGATAAAGTGATTATGCCGGTCAAGGAGCTGCCTCAAGAGAACCTGCCGCTGAACCAAAAATGGTCCTGGGACCGCATCCTGCGCTCCTGCTACATCAAGCAGGCGGATGTGCTGCAGGGAATTTATATGCTGGGCGACCGTTACGATCTGGAAACGAAACGCCGCAATTTCGATTTCTATGAGCCGCTGACCGTGCATGAGTCCTCCCTCTCCCCTTGCCTGCACGCCATTATTGCGTGTGAGCTCGGCTACAAGGAGAAGGCTTATGAAATGTACCTGCGCACCTCGCGCCTGGATCTCGACAACTACAACAATGATACCGAAGACGGCTGCCACACTACCAGTATGGCCGGCACCTGGATGTCCTTCGTACACGGCTTCGGTGGCTTGCGCGTCAAAGATGACCGGCTGGTGCTGAATCCGTCCAACCCCGGACACTGGACGTCCTACTCGTTCAAGGTTGTGTTCCGCGGCTCGCGTCTGAAAATCACCGTAACCGACCGCGAGGTGACCGTCACCAATGAAACCGATACGCCAGCCGATCTGCTGCTGTACGGGCAGGAATTTACCGCCCGCGGCCTCGGCAGCGTGAACGTCCAGAATCAGGCGGTTACAGTCTAATACCGGTAGAGACGGGGCTTACGTAAATACTTTTTCCGGAAGCCCCGTTTTTTGTTTATTCAGAAAGGAGTGCTATTGATGAAACGAGCGTTTTGGAAAGAAGCGGTAGTGTATCAGATTTATCCGAGAAGCTTCATGGACAGTGACGGTGACGGCGTCGGCGATCTGCAGGGGATCGTCTCCCGGCTGGATTACCTGCAGCAGCTTGGCGTAGATGTGGTTTGGCTGTCGCCGGTATATAAATCGCCAAACGACGACAACGGGTATGACATCAGCGATTACCGCGATATTATGGACGAATTTGGTACCATGCGGGACTGGGAAGAACTGCTTGCGGGCCTGCACGCCCGGGGAATGAAACTGATGATGGACCTGGTCGTCAACCATTCGTCCGACGAGCATGCCTGGTTCATGGAATCGCGTGCGTCCAAGGACAGTCCATACCGCGATTATTACATATGGCGGCCGGGCGGGGACAACGGCGAACCGCCAAACAACTGGAGTTCTATTTTCAGCGGACCTGCCTGGGAATACGACGAAGCGACAAATGAATACTACCTTCACCTGTTCTCGCGCAAGCAGCCGGATTTGAACTGGGAAAATCCCAAGGTCCGTGAGGAAATATACGAGATGATGGCTTTTTGGCTGGATAAAGGGGTCGACGGCTTCCGCATGGATGTCATTAACATGATCTCCAAAACGCCGGGACTGCCGTCCGTTGGAGACGAACCGCTTGGCGACGGCAGCCGCCATTTTATGAACGGTCCAAAAGTGCACGAATACCTGCGGGAGATGAACGAGCAGGTGCTGTCCCGCTATGACATGATGACCGTTGGTGAAACCCCCGGCGCTTCGGTGGAAGATGCAATCCGCTATACGTCCGAAGACCGCCGCGAGCTGCAGATGGTCTTCCAGTTCGAGCACATGGAGGTGGATTCCGGCCCGGGCGGCAAATGGGACGTAACTCCTTGGACGCTCCACAAGCTGCGCGGCGTCATGCATAAATGGCAGGTCGGCCTGGCCGAGCAGGGCTGGAACAGCTTGTACCTGAACAACCATGACCAGCCGCGGATGGTCTCCCGGTTCGGCGACGACGGGCGTTACCGGCTGGAATCGGCCAAAATGCTGGCAACGCTGCTGCATACGCTCAAAGGAACGCCGTATATTTATCAGGGCGAAGAAATCGGCATGACCAATGTGAAATTCCCGTCGCTGGAGCATTACCGTGACATTGAAACGCTGAACATGTACCGTGAAAAAGTCACCGAAGGCGGCGCGGACCACAGCCATATTCTGAACGCCATCTACGCCAAAGGACGCGATAACGCCCGCACGCCGATGCAGTGGGACGACAGTCCAAACGCAGGATTCTCGGAAGGCACGCCTTGGTTGTCCGTCAATCCTAACTACAGAGAAATCAACGTGCAGCAGGCTTTGGACGATCCGGATTCCATTTTCCACTACTACCGGCAGCTGATTGCCCTTCGCAAGCAGCACCCCATTATGGTGTACGGGGACTACGAGCTGCTGCTGGAGGATCACGAATTTATTTACGCCTACACCCGTACGCTGGAAAATGAACAGTGGCTTGTGCTGCTGAACTTCTGCGCAAACGAGCAGGATACCGGCTTCGGCAGCCGGCTGGCTTCAGCGCAGGAGATCGTGATCGGCAACTACAAGGACGCACCGGAAACCCCAGGCGTTTTGCGTCCGTACGAGGCAATTGTCTACCGGATGAACGGCACAGGCACGGGCCAATAACAGGGAGCCTTCAAGACATAATTTAAAAGAATTTGCGTGCCCGTACCGGCAGCCGCCTCCCGCGCTATATAAGGCGCTGGCGGGCGGCTGTCTTTTTTCTTCGCTAGTGAAAGTATTTAGTATTTTGAGAATTCCCGCCCGCTTGCTATAATATAGGGATTACAGCACTCTAATCCCTAAGGTTATCCGAGAAACGGTGAGGAGAAATTCATGTCTAAGGTAAAGATTTTTTCAGACAGTACTTCCGATCTGCCGCAGAGTTGGAAGGAAACGTACGACATCGGCATTGTCCCGCTGTACGTGGTATTCGGCGACGGCACGTTCAGGGACGGAGTCGATATCACCCCGGAGGAAGTCTACCGCAGAGTAGCGGCCAGCGGTTCGCTCCCCAAGACGGCGGCGCCGTCGCCCGCGGATTTTATGGCTGCCTTTGGGCCAAGCATCGAAGCCGGCCATGACATTGTTTACGTCGGCCTGTCTTCTGCGCTTTCATCCACTTATCAAAACGCGCTGATCGCTGCCGGTGAATTCCCCGAAGGGCGCGTGCGGATCGTCGATTCGCGTACGCTGTGCGGCGGAATTGCACTTCTGGCCATGAAAGCGGCACGCGCCGCGGAAGCCGGCCGCAGCGCAGCGGAAATCGCGGCACTGCTCGAAACGTCCAGAGATAAAGTGGACAGTCAATTTGTAGTCGATACATTAGATTACTTATACATGGGGGGCCGCTGCTCAGGCATGCAGAATTTTATCGGCAGCCTGCTGAAGATCCGGCCTGTACTTAGAATGATTGACGGGCGTATTGTTCCGACAGGCAAAATCCGGGGCAAAAAAGAAAAAGCCGTCGAGCAGATGCTGATTAACGCCATGCCCGATGCGCCGCGAATGGACAAGGAACTGCTTATTGTCGCCCACACGCTGGCGGAACAGGATGCCGAATATCTTCGGTCCGCCCTCCAGGCGGCAACCGACGTGCGGGAAATCGCTATTATCAACGCCGGCTGTGTAATCGGCAGCCACTGCGGCCCGAATACGGTTGGGCTGATGTACATGACGGAATAAGCCATTATCTATTCCTGCTTACAATAACACGTCAAATAAAAAAGGAACCTTAGGCCGTTTTGCGTTTTGGCCCAGTAGGTTCCTTTTTTTGCTGCCTAATGCCTTCCACGTTCCTCTAGATCAGGTTGTGGGCAGCTTTTTGGCCACATCGGCTATTTTGGTATTCCGCAAATAATCCTCCATGCGGCGTTCGGCCTCGATAACCACCTGCTGTACCAGGCAGTCTTCCCCATGATCGAGACTGCATTCAAACAGCGAAGCGGTCCCTTCAATCGCCTGTATCACGTCAAGGAACGATACCTCTTCTCTTCCGTGCCGCAGCCGGTAACCGCCATTCGCTCCCGGAGCGGACTGGATCAGCCCGGCCTTCACCAGCTTGGTGAGCATCTTGGACAAATACGTTTGAGACACGCCCAGCTTCTCGGCCAGCAGCTGTACGCTGACCGGCTTGTTAGGCGCAGCGCTCACAAAGTACAGCATGACGTGCAGGGCGTAATCGGTTGCTTGTGAATATTTCATTTTCCGCCTCCATTATGGACTCAGTAAGTCTATAATAACGCCGATAGGCGCCGCAGGCAAGCGAATCTGTCCCCTAACAGCGCTCCTAAGCTTTTGTTTGGCTTTTACCTAAGCTTTTGTTAGTCTTACCTAACTCAACTTTCGCAGCTAGAAAAATGGCTTAAACCCTTGTACGCGTAAGGAGAATTCGTATTGACAAAAAACACCTCGCTTGTGCGGTAGCATGGTAGTGCGACCAACCATGCCAACAAGAAAGGTGCGTAACTCTATATTACAGCAACATTCCTTGCCTGAACACAGTCTCGCCTTTTCCAAACTTTGGAGGCGTTTTGAAGCAGCTATGCGTTATACTCCCCTATGACTTTCTTACCGGACTCAGGGGACCCTATTTGCTGATTATTCCGTGTTTTGGCAAAGTGCCGGACTCAGCTTCCCTTATTTACGTGGAAATTCCATCGTATGGATGTTTTCGGCACGAATAACGGATCTGGAGTCCGCAAGGCAACCCAAACGCCCACGAATTTCAGAAATAACGTCCTCTGGGTCCGGAAAAACCTCGGTATCGCGTGCGGTGGTAATCCGCTACAGGTGTGTCGCAGGGGAAGATTCGTTCCAGTTAGTTCAACGACAACAGCGGCAGCAAAGACATTGTTTATTTGGTCCGCCGCTGCTTTTATTAACTCAACTTTTGCAGCCTGAGATCGGGCAGCGAAGGCTAGATCAGCAGCGCAACCTGAGATCGGCAGCGCAACCTGAGATCGGCAGCACAGCCTGAGATCGGCAGATACGCCTTGAGATCACTGGGCAAACCGGAGATCCAGTGCTGGGGTTGACTTTGAATTAGGGTGGAGCATTTCTTCCCAACCTGAGTCGGAATTCGTTCAGCCGTTCTGTGAGTTGTGCCAAGGCAACCGCCCAGTGTAGGGTGTTAACTTCATCGCGCCGTAAATAAAATAGCACACCGAGCGGTGCGTTCGCCGCGGGCGAAGCGGTGTTTTTCTATTTGTTCAAGACGATTACTTCATTGCGGTTAAATCCGCGCCAGGTCTGGAGCTTAGCTGATTTTCGCTCTGCGAAAGTTGAGTTACCTAAACTTATTCTGGCTTCTGGCTTCATGCCTGGTTTGGTTCCTGGTTTGGTTCCTGGTTTGGTTCCTGATTGGGTTTCCAGGTTGACTGCCGGGACAACAACGGCCCTGGAACGGTTGAAACAAACAGGGGCAGGGGCAGACGCCTAAGCCTGCCCTGCCTGCTCCGCTCTATTGGGCTGCTTACTCCTCTTCCTCCGGCACATTGGCCACCGCATCTTCGCCTTCACGATGGAACGGAAGCATAAACCGGAAGGTGGAGCCTTTATGCTCTTCACTTTCCACAAAAATCGTCCCGCCCATCAGCTCAACCAGCTGCTTGCAGATCGACAGTCCAAGTCCCGTGCCTCCCTGCTTCCGGTTGATAATCGGATGCAGCTGTGAAAACGACTGGAACAGCAGATTCAGCTTATCTGCCGGAATTCCAATCCCCGTATCCTTTACGGAGAATTCGAGCAGGAAGTTGGAGGATTGCGGAAGAACGATAAATTTCACCGATAACGTTACGCTGCCTGTCTCCGTAAACTTGATCGCATTCCCCACCAGATTAACGATGATTTGCTGCAGGCGCACCGGATCAGCCGACAAGGTCTCCGGCACCTTGGGATCGGCCTGCCAGCGCAGGGCCAGTCCCTTCTCCTCCGCTTTTGGAGTGAACAAATCCACGATTGCCGACAGCATATCCCTCACACTAAAGTTCTCCGTCTGCAGCGGCATTTTACCTGCTTCAATTTTGCTGAAGTCCAGGATGTCATTCAAAATCTGCAGCAGGCTGTAGCTGCTGCTCCGTAAAATTTCGGCATATCCCTGCTGCTCTTCGTTCAGGCCGCTGTCCAGCAGCAGATCCGCCATCCCGATCATCCCGTTCATCGGCGTGCGGATTTCATGCCCCATCATTGCCAAAAACTCCGATTTGACCCGGGCGGCCTGCTCGGCCGACTCTTTGGCGCGGATGATCTCGCGTTCATTGGTGATATCGCTGAAGACAACAACAGCGCCGCGAATCGTGCCGTTATCCAAAATAGGCGCCACACGGTAATTGACGAGAAAACTTGTGCCATCTTTGCGCCAAAACACTTCTTCTTCCACGCTGCGGGTCAGCCCATCCCGGATGGTCCGGCTGATCGGGCAATGGTCCGTGCAATAGCGGTTACCGTCCGGACGGGTATGATGAATCCGCGCCAAGCTGTTCAGCCCGATGAATTCCTGACGCTTATAACCGAGCATATCCGCTCCCGCCGCGTTAACGAAGATGGTCTCTCCATCCCGGTTCAGGCCAAAAATCCCTTCAGACACCGAATCCAAAATTAGGCTGTGCCGGTCGCTCAGTTCCTTGACCTGCTCCATTGCCCGGATCTGATCGCTGACATCCATAAGAATGGCATAGATCCCCGTCAGCTTGCCATCCACAATGATAGGGACAAAGGAACAGTGCGTCCACAGCAATCCTCCGCTTTTGCAGCACACCTTGACCATAAAATGCTGAGGCCCTTCCTGCTGAGTCGCCATGAACTTCTGCTCCGCCAACGTCCGGTCCTCAGGATGAACCAGTTCGCGGGTATTCATCTGCCGCATTTCCTGCTTGGTGTACCCGATCAGACGCTGCATGGTCTCGTTCACATCCAGAATATGGCCGTTCAAATCGACGGAACAAATTCCGGAGGACGTGTATTCAAACAGCGACTTGTACCGCTGCCGGCTCTCCTGCAGCCGGTTCTGCGAAGCAATCCGCTCGGTCACGTCCCGGGAGACGACAACGACCTCCCGCTCTCCTTCTTCCCCCGCGTTGCCCGTAAACCGGGCGGTGCTTTCGATCCACACGTAATGGCCTTGCGCATGGAGAATGCGGATCACAACAGGCGGAATGTTTTCGTCTTCCAGCCGTTCGCGCGCATAAGCCGTCAGCATCGCAATATCCTGCGGATGGATCAGCGGCAAAATGTGCTTGCCTATGATCTCATCCGGCTTGTACCCGAGCAGCGCTTCGCTGGCAGGCGAGGCATAAGTACAGATTAACGTACCATCTGCGGTGAGAGTGGAGATCAGATCGCGGGAGTGCTCCGAGATCAGCCGGTATTGACTTTCGCTGCGGCGGAGGCGCTGTTCGATTTTTTTTTGCTCCGAAATATCCTTGGTGATGCCGTAGACCCCGATGACCTGTTCGGCTACCCGTATTGGCACATAAGTGACCGCTGCCGTACGCTCCTCACCGGATTTATGCACAAAGCTCATTTCAAAAGATGTGGATTGGCCCTCCAAAGCAAGCTGAAAATGCCGCATGCGGATGTCCGCGCTTTCCTGGCTGTAAAAATGATGCTGCGGAAGCGTGACAATCTCTTCGGCCGAATACCCCGTAATCCGTTCCGCCGAGCTGTTGGCGTCCAAATAGGCGCCTGATAAATCCATTATATATATGGAATCCGGGTGATTTTCGTACAATGACCGATAGGCTCCGGTTTCTGCAATCAATTGTTTCAATACCGTCGTCTTGTCCGTATACACGGTCCACTTCCTCTCTTGCGGCTGGCTATAAGACCGGCATTATGATCGGCACCAGGGATGCTGCCCGCCGCTTAGCACCGAATTTCTTACTATATAGACTGAACCTAAGAAGGACAGGTGGAGCGGAGCTGTCACTGCGGCCAATTTGGGACTTCCGGTTGCTGTTATTTTCGGAGTTCCTAATTGGTATTCCTGATTTAGCGGGAGAACTCCGAAAATAAAGGCAAACGCGTTCGCTCCTACAGCTCCAAATTGCCTCCGTGCCATCCCCGCCATCCTGTATTTCATCAGTTCAGTCTATATAATTATAACAAAATTTTTTCGGTCTCCGCACAATCCGCCGGCCGTCGACGATGACGCTGACGGTTCTATGTAAAGTGTACACGCCGTATAGAAGATGGACAAGACTGCAAGAGACCTAATGCCATCCTAAAGTTGCAGGAAATGGTCATATCAAGCGGCGCATCTCTGTTCCGGGACATAAAAAAGCCGCTCCTAACGGCCCAAAGCCGTTTTGGAAGCAGCTGTGTATATCTTTGCTGGGTATTGACGGAACCCTGACCCTGATCAAATGAACGTTATGCGACGTCCTCCGTCTCGATATTGCGAAGCGAAGCTGCACCAACCAGCAGACCGATTACGGCCATTACCGCCGTCACGATGATGAAGTCGCCCATCCGTACAGAACCAAAATCGCCCGAGACGATAGCCGTCACAATAATGGAGGTGACAATGGTTGCCTGAATCGACTTTTTCCGCAGTCCGAAATACAGCGGGATCAAACTCATACAAGCGGTCAGGATGGCGGCGAGGCCGATCTTAATCAACTGGTCCAGCAGCAGCGCCTGATCCGGGAGACCCGGGAAGTGGCCGGTTGCTTTGTTGATCGCCACAAGAATGACGCCGACAACCAAATTGGTGACGATTACGCTGAAAAAAGCAAACAGACCTACAATGAGCAGCTTGGCGGCCATTATTTTTTTACGCGGGATCGGGTACATAAACAGCTGGGTAATCGTATTGCTCCGGTATTCCCCAATGACCAACCGGCTGAGCACCACGCTTGCGAAGACGATAAAGGTAGCTCTAACAAAAATTAGCAGCGTATCAAATATATCCTTGTACGTCTTGAACTCCTGACTCTCCGTCTGATCTATGAACACCAGCAGCACCATAAAAGCGAGAATGGCCAGGTTGGCGATGATCACGCCTTTCAGCATGCCCATGATTCGATTTTTGCGGAATTCCAGCGCCATCAGCTTAAGCAATGTGCTCACCCCCGATCAATTCCATAAAGTAATCTTCCAGTGAATGATATTTTTTGCGGACACTCTCCAGCGCCACATCTTCCAGCGCCAGCGCCTTGTTCAGCTCCACCGGGGTCACGCCGGCGTCGTAAATCCGGATCGCCCCTCCATCGGTCAGTTTAAAATTGCGGAGGCCCAGCTTATGCTCAAGCACATACACCGCTTTGCCGCTATCTTGTGTTACAAGCTCAATATATTCCGTATTTTGCTCACGAATCTGCAGCATCCCGACTTCCTTCACCAGACGTCCTTCCTTAATAACACCTACCGTGTCCGCAATCTGCTCAATCTCGCCTAAAATATGACTGGAAATCAGCAGGGTCATACCGTAGTCGCGGCTGAGCATCCGGAAGACCTCCCGCAGTTCCTTGATCCCCACAGGATCCAGTCCGTTGATCGGTTCGTCCAGAATCAGCAGCTCAGGTTTCGTCATTACCGCTCTTGCAATCCCAAGCCGCTGTTTCATCCCAAGCGAAAATTGCTTGACAGGCTTGTTGTCAATACCGTGCAGCTTCACCAGCTCCAGCGCTTCATGAATCGCCTGTTTGTTGTGGTAACCCATGTATTCGCCGTGCAGCAGCAGATTCTCCCGCGCAGACAATCGTTCGTAAAACACCGGATACTCAATGATGCTGCCCATCCGTTTCAGCATTTCATACGAGCCGTCCGTGACCTTGCTGCCAAACACTTCAATATCTCCCGATGTCGGTTTGACCAGATTGGTGATCATTTTCATTACGGTCGTCTTGCCCGCGCCGTTTGGCCCAAGAAAACCGTAAATTTCGCCTTGGCGGACGGTCATATCCACCCCATTTACTACTTCTTTGCCTTTGTACGTCTTGGTTAGTTTGCGTGTTCTTAGAATCGTCTCCATCGCCCCGTGTCTCCTTTACCCTTTGGTTCGTTCTTCTTATGAATCTTATAGTACACGGTGGAATTTGCTTTTTTCTTACCCGATTCTTACATAATTCTTAAGTGTGTGTACGGCGTATTTATCCTTTATTAAGCTGTGCGGAAAAAGAGATCCGGCGAAATGACACCGTAAACGCCGTTTTGACACCGGGGACGCTGCTTAAAGCGATGCTGCCGTCCATCTGTTCGGTGAGCCGCTTCGTAATCGTCAGGCCGAGACCGCTTCCCTGATAGGCCCGGTTCCGGGAATCCTCCAGCGTATACAGCCGCTCGAACACCTTGTCGGCATGCGCTTCGGCGATTCCTTTGCCCCGGTCCCACACCTCAATATACGCGCTTGTCCGGTCGGCGTACAGCTTAAGTCCAATCATGTGTCCGTCGGCTCCGTACCGGATGGCGTTGGAAATCAGATTATTCAAAATCCGGTTCAGCGCTTCCTTGTTCCCCATAATGTAGACGGGTTCTTCGGGCAGTTCAATCCGCACCTCGGTGCCCCCCGCTTCCAGGAGATCGTAAAAGGCTAGCATGTTATGCCGGCATATTTCCCCCAGCTCCACCCGGGACAGCTCCGGTGCGGCGTCTCCCGATTCCAGCTTGGCCAGGTCAAAAAACGCGTTCATCAGCCCGATGGTCTCCTCGGCTTTCGCATGGATCGCCTGTACAATCCGTTCCCGCTCCCTATCAGGCAAAGCGGCGCCCCGGGCCAGCGTTTCACTGTAACCGAGGACAACCGTCAGCGGCGTCTTCAGGTCGTGGGACATGTTCGCCAGCATGTTGCGCATCGAACGTTCCAGCCGCGCCCGTTCGACGCCCCCCTTGTGGTTGACATCCAGCAGCCGGTTCAGATCGTTCAGCAGTTCGCGGACCCTGGCGTCCCCGCTGAACAGCAGCAGCCGCTCATTGCTGCCTTCGTCCAGGATGCGGTTCAGCTTCTCATGGACGTAACGCAGCTGCTTTGAACGCGACCTCAGTGCGGCAGCCTGCCAGGCGGCAAGGCCAAGCAAAATCAGGACGGCACCTGCCAGCAGCGCCGTCATTCCGCCACTTCTCCCAGCTTGTAGCCGATTCCCCATAAGGTTTTAATGTAGCGGGGATTCGACGGATCGTCTTCGATTTTTTCGCGGAGCCTGCGCATATGTACATTAATTACGTTTTCGTCGCCGTAGTATTCCTCTTCCCAAACACTGCTGTAAATCTGGGCTTTCGTAAATACTCTGCCCGGGTGGGCCACAAACAGCTTCAGAATCTGAAACTCCTTGGCCGTCAGTTTAATGGTTTCTCCGTTTTTCTCAGCCGTATAGTTATCCAGATCGACCAAAAGCCCCGGCAGGCGGACCCGGTTTGGCTCCTGTGCAGGCTGGTTATCCGCAGGTTGTGCCGCATACCCCGCCCGGCGGAGTGCCGCTTTGACCCGGGCCGTCAGCTCGATCATTGAAAACGGCTTGGTGATATAATCGTCCGCCCCATGCCCCAGACCAAGCGCTTTATCTACGTCACTGTCTTTGGCGGACATGATCAGCACGGGCACGTAGCTGTCCGAGCGGATCCTGCGGAGCACCTCAAAGCCTCCCGTTCCCGGCAGCATTAAATCCAAAATAACAAGAGCGTATGCGCCGCCGCGAAACCGGGACAAAGCCTCATCCCCGTCGTAAGCCGCATCCACCTCATACCCTTCCATTCTCAAATAGGAACAGACCATATCGCTGATAGACATATCGTCCTCCACCAGCAGCAGCCGTTTTCCCATATTTTATCCTCCTTTGGCCTTGCGTCCCCTCTCCCTGGCGGAGCCGCAGTCCCATCTGCTAAACTATCAGATAGATAATCTCATGATATCTATTATCAGGAGGACTGACAATACGGAGGGCGTTTGAACTCCCTGTTTCAGCGGGTATAAATACCTATTGCCGTAAAGGAGTGAGGTTAATGATGCTGAAAAAGCCGGCCGCCGCTGTTCTGGCCGTATCGTTACTAACGGCGGGTGCCGTTTGGAAGGCCCCTTCCGCTGAAGCGGCCGATCAGCCCATTACGATAACGATAAACGAACAAAAAGCAGCAACCGATGTGCAGCCCTACATCAAGCAGGGCGCTACAATGGTTCCGCTGAGCATCGTGGCGAAGCTCCCGGGCGTAACTGCGGGCTGGAACAACACCTCGAAGACGGTAACGGTGAAAAGCGAGACAGGCACCGTTAAGCTTATTTCGGGCCAAGGGACAGCCACGGTGAACGGCAAAACGGTCCGGCTGTCCGTGCCGTCCGAGATGCTGCAGGGCCGGATTATGGTGCCGCTCCGCTTCGTCTCGGAAGCTTCCGGCGCCGGGGTGGCCTGGAACCAAAGCCAGCGGACGGCCCAGGTCGGCAAAGCATCGGCCCAGACGGTCGCGCGGCTGGACGCCAAGTCACTGGCGACAGGCCGTAATGCAGCGCTGACGCTGCCGCGGCTGTCTTCATTGCCGCGGATGCTGTCCGAGGTCAGCACGGCAGGGCTTGTGGCGAATTTTTATTTTCCCAAAGGCCGGTCCGACCTGTTTTTCGTACGCAGCTCGGATGTCATCTCGGCCTATAAGGTCCGGGGCGCAGCTGCTTTTGAGGTCTGGAACGCCAGGCTGAAGCTGGGGCAGGAGCTTAAATCGGGACGGCCGTTTCCGTTCCTCCCGTACGCCCTGGTCGCGCAGAACGGCGAGAAACCGCCTGTCTCCGGCACTTTCGCCGCATTTTCGCTTGTGCCTAGCTCCGGCGAGGTATCCTACCGCCTGATCACCGCAGACGGCGACGAATCCGGCTCCGGCCAGCAAAAAAGCGACGGAGCGTTTGTGGTGGAGATTCCGGCGGAGTAAGGGGAGTAAAAGCGTAGTTGCGGTAGTGGTACTGAGGGGAACTGGAGTAACGAGGGTACGAGTAACAGCAGCAGTATCGGCAGTCGTAACTGAATAAGAGCAATGCGAAACACCCCACCCCCTTCCCGTTCCCGGCTAAGCCGGTGGGAAGGGGTATTTTTATGAGACTCCTCTAAGACTCCTAAAAGACTCCTAAAAGACTTCTAAAGGACTTCTAAAGGACTTTCAATAACTCCTTAATTCAATAGCACCTTAAAGAATTGAACAACCTCTTAAAGAATTCAACAACCCGCAATCTGTCGCCTTCAGTCAGCTTCAGCCGGAAGTCCCTAACCTGGGCAGTGCATCGAAATCCACACAATTGGAAGCCCACTCTAATCAGGACAGCGCATCGACAAGCCACACAGCTGGATGCCCTCCCTAATCAGGACAGCTCATCGACAAGCCACACAGCTGGATGCCCTCCCTAATCAGGACAGCTCATCGACAAGCCACACAGCTGGATGCCCACCCTAAACATGGCTGCGCATCGACAGAAACAGCACCGGCTGGCCCGCCACCGTGCTGTAGAACGTCATTTTGGGCTGGAAACCCGCTTTGGAATAGGCTTTGACTGCCCGCTCATTAAACGCGGCCACCACCAGTTGGTATTTGGAGAAGTTCAGCGTGTCTCCCATAAACCTGAGCGCTTCCTTGAGAAATCCACTCCCCCGGCCTACGCCCGTTAAGTCCGGCCGCAATCCGAGTCCGATATCGATCCAGTCCGGATCATTGTAAATCCCCGCGTCGTAACCTCCCGCCACTCTGGCGGACTGGCCGCCGCACACAAATCCTACGATTTTGCCCGATTCGTCTTGTGCATAATAATAGTCCCCATTCAGAAACTCCGCCACACAGTCGTCGCTTCCGTCCATACTGTATATGCCGTAAGGCGGCGGATAGGTCCAAACTGCGATTTCCCGCGCAACCGCCTCGTTCATTGCTGAAAATTTCATAGTGCTCCTCCTTGGGAAGGGATCAATAGTAATAGAAGAAATAAAAGATAAAATAAACAATTGCCTTTCTCGTTACAATGCCCGGTTTACACAATCTTTTTACTCGCATTGTAACATGAAAGCTCCCTTCCAGTTCATCCAGAAGGATCGGTATAATAAGGTCAGAGCGGGAGGGAGAATGTTGGAGAAGCGGAAAACAAAACGGGATCAGAACGAAGAACTGAAACAGACAGCAGAACGGGAATTAACAGCAAGGCTCAAACAGAAAGCTAGACTCGAACAGAAAGCTAGACTTGAACAAAAACTTAAGGAGCAGCAGCAAAAAAGCCAGCGAGCTGAAATTCTTCGTGCACTGCCCTTGCCTTTGTCCAATGTGATCGAGGCTTCTGCTTTCGTTATCTCTCCAGAGCGGGAACGTATCCTGGAAACGGTGCATGCAAAATGGAACAACGACCTGCACAAACACGATTTTGCCGAACGTTACGGCAAGTTCAGACAGGAAATTCAGTTGGGAGCACGAGGTGGCGGCATATGTGGAGGAAACAACGTTGGATTTTGCCCGGCAGCCGGCCTACTTGTATTTCGGCCTTGCGGATTGTCCGCTGTTCGTTGTCGACGGAAACTGGGCGATTCAGCATTTTTCCCAGCTGTGGACGAGCATTCATTTCGAGGATTGGTGGTTGTTCTGCCCGGATCTAAGCTGCGGGCTGATTATTTCCCGGTACGGAGGTTATTTGGAGCATGACCCGAATCCGGAGGAGATTTTGTATGCGGTAACCGTGTGGGGAAGTGGGGAGGAGACTTAATCTATCTGTTAGTGTGTAATTAATTCCCTTTGTAATGAATTTTAAACCCCGGGAAAGGTTCGGTTATATACCGCCCCTTTCCCACATCTCGGCCGGACGGCCATCAGCACAACAAGATAGGCAGATTCAGTGACAGTAGGCCATCTTTTACTTCTTTTAGTCCACTGGACGACATGGTGCAAAACTTGCTTCGGTCATCCTTATCAAAGTAGGCAAGTTTGAGAATTGGATTAATGTCATAAATATTGCGGAGATTGATGCTGTTATTCCGGTCGGCAAGGACGAAATCATAACCGCTCTGGTTTAATACATGCGTCCAGTATTTTAGCGTCCCTGTCGTATAAAAAACATCGGTTAACGTATGTACCAGGATAATTCCCGATCGGCCGTTTACCCCCAGAAACAGCACCTTATCCAGTGGCAGCTGCACCATTCCGGCATCGCCTTCCATGTCCGGGGTTACGCTTAAAAATCCCATCGCCATTATCCTTCCTATTTCAATAACTCTTCAGGAACCTCTGGCTGATTGACGTACGCCACACTCATTGAACGGACAACCACAAGTGCCATTGCCGCTAGTAATGAAGCAGCCGTATAGGTCATTTTGTAAGCTAGTGTTCTCATATGAATCACCTCCTTTCCATTAAACGTTTTATTCTCTTTCGCGGCGCACCGCATAGTACAGCAGGAATCCCATCGTCATTGTAAAAAGCAGACCGTTGAGCATTAGCTTTTTGTAGTAAAACAAGAACGAAACCAGGATAAGAAATGAGCCAATCAGAAAAATAATTAAGATATCTTCAAAACGGTATCTTAATTTCTCAAAATCAAACTTGAAGCCCAGTCCCAACTTATACAAAAGATTAGACATCATAATAATGATAACCCCAGTCGAAAACTGAAGCAGCCACCCGGCGGACAAATCGCGCTGAACTTTGGATATAGATCCGATTAAGGTCAGCAACAATCCCGTTTGGATAAAAGCAAAAATTACAAAGCCTAAGCACGTAGCGATAATTGACCATACCAAAGGGATTTTAACCACGACTGCAAAAAATACAACGAAGATAAATATGGTGAGCAAAGGAACCAGAAATTCAAGAGACAAGTCATGGCGCATAAGATAGCTTTGCACATTATTAAGTAGAACCATAACCATAGCTTCCCAGAAGTAAGTTGAAGATTTGTAACGAAACAAAGCCATAATCAGACAGTAAAGGGATATAGTTTCAATAGTCGAAAAAAACATAAACCCAAGCGGTTCCCAGTTCACCTGTATCGCCATCCCAATTCGACAGTATTAGTGTAATTATATACCTTTATATGGAAGTTGAATATCATATTTTTTCTTTAATTTTGTTGAATTTGGTAATTTCATTTCTCTTTTAGACAATAAGAGTCCATAAAATTAAAGTGGAGAATGCGACTAATGCTATTTCATCCTCCCTATCAGGCGGCCCTTTCTACAGTTTCGAGTAGATTAAAAAACGCAAGAAAATAAAGATAACAAAAAACAGGTCAATCATGGTGGTATCTGACCATAATCGACCTGTTCAACGCAACGGAATAGCGCTATTAGGTAATAAAGTAAAAGCATCTTATATACGTGCAACCGTAATAGAGAAATCTTTATGCGGGCATTACATGGGTTAAAGGTGTTATTGGTTGAATGAAGGGGCCATTCCATACTGGGTATCCCTTAGTGTTTAGGTTTGTTGGTTGTATTGTACGAGCTTGTTGTGGGGTCTGTAAACACTAATTACAATTCATTTTTTTAATCCTAAAATCAATTTCACAAAGTGCTTCTTGCGCAGCTTCCTTTATCTCTTCGTCATCGTAAATTAAGTATTTCTCTAATATAGATCTATATTCTTTTTTACCTGAGAACCCGAGAAACGATAGCACATAAGATAAATGTGCTTCGTCAAAGTCTGACAAATAGGGTAACAATATATCAAATGAAACCTCTGTGCCGACATTTTGATAAACCAAAGCGTTATTCACAGCGTTTAATAGATTCTCTCTTACTGAGCCACCTATATCCTGAACTACATATGATAACATTAAATTTACTACCTCAATAACTTCATCTTTCTCAACGCTGCTGTATTCAAAAATGTCTCCGATCTCACTAATTTCATTTTCTTGCTCTAACTCAGTTTCTAAAGTAAATATATTATTTGTTTTTTTTACTAGATTCATAGACATCTTCCTACCATCCTTTACTATTCTGGGTTTTTAATAGGAATATGAGTCCGGTTAGCAATATCCTCATTATAAAACGGGCTATCAACATTGGATATTCCTGGTGGCTGGAACCTTCCCGTAACAGGATCATAATACTTTTTCCCTTCCTGGACTCGAACAATCCAACCATTCGCAGCATTACTTCCCGCTGGCGCAGAAGCATCAGGACCATGAACACGAACTCGCATTGTTTTCCCATCCTGTACCCACTTATACTCAAAACCTTCCGTTACCTTTCCCTCTATCGGAGTCAATTCCCTTCTTGTTGCATTTTCAGGGATTCGAGATAAAATATCATCTATTGAAGCTCCTTTTATGTCACTAAAATCTCCAACCTTACCTGTTCCAAGTTTATTAGGAGCTTTGGGCGTCCCCTCAATACCCTTCCCTTCCACGTCCGCAGGCTTCGCCGGATCCCCCATCTTCGGACTCGTCAATTTATCATTAACTCCGCCCAGTCCGTCTCCACCTCGCCCATCCAGTACAACGCTTCGGCTGTCTTTAGGGTCGGGCTCTGCAGCCCTTTACCTAAGGCGGCCAGGCCAGAACCCGCCGTATTGCCGATTCCCGCTATCGCTACTTGGGGGCCAAGCCCGTTTCGCAAGCCTTCCATCATTTCAGGGATGGCCTTCTTTGCTGCATCCGCCAGCTCTCGGGTGACTTTGATCCCGCCTTTTACCGCCTTCCCTGA